>DATGJU010000020.1:0-10807 GCA_035295045.1 Chthonomonadaceae bacterium | reverse complement strand
ACGAGCTCTCCGCGATGCTGACGCTTGCGGCGGGTCGCGAGGCCACGGCGGAGAAGAGCGATGAGATGGCCGCCAACGATTGGGAGAAGGCGCCCGGCGAGCGCGTGTCGGCGGCGGAGAGCCATCGCGAGCGGCTCGGCCTTCCGCCGCTGCAGGCGAGCGCCTTCGACCCGCGCCACTCTGTCAAGCACCTCGGCATCGCGTCGCTGCGCGCCCGCGGGCTTGATCGCGACCGGCTCGGCGCGCGCCTCGCGGCTGCTTCGCCGCCCGTTACCACCTGGATCGTCGGGAACGCCGACACCGCTGGCTGGCGCCGCCGCGCCGCCCTGCTCACCGTGGACCGGCAGGGAGTGGGCGCGGGACTGGTTGCGCTGCGAAGCTACGATCCGGCGCAGCCCTTCGGCCTGACGGACAGCCCGTCCGATCTGATCGGTTACGCGCTGCAGACGCCGGCCGACTTCACGGTGATTGCGCTCGGCGATGGCGCCCGGGCCGAGTCGGCGCGCGCCAGCCTTTCCGACGATGCGTATCGACAGGCGCACCTCCATGCGGTCCATATGCTTGAATCGGTCGTCGGGCTGCTCCGCAATCGGATCCCGGACGGGACGGCGGACATCCTCGTCGTCTCGCCACGTCCGCCGGCCGCCGACGCGCGCCACCCCGATGTGTGGAGCGCGCTCACACCGGTGATCGGGTTCGGTCCCGACTTCCCGCCCGGCGCCTTCATCTCCCCGACGACGCGCACGCCCGGCATCGTAAGCAACACCGACCTGGCGCCGACGATCCTGGCGCTCTACAAGATCGCGCCGCCCGTGGAAATGACCGGCAGGCCGATGTCCGTCGCACCCGACCGGCCGGGCGAGGGAAGCGAGACGCGGATCGCCCGCATCGTCCGCCTGAACTTCCTTGCCTGGGCGAACGCGGCGGGTCTTGCGCCGTTCCTCGCCGTGCTCGGCGGCTTCTGCTTTCTCTGCTGCGTTGCGGGCGCGCTGATGCGCCGGGCCGGGTGGCGGATCCCGGCGGCGATCTGCGCGGCCGGCCTGCTCGCCGGTATGTGCTTCCCGGCGGCGCAGCTCTTCGCCGCGATCTATCTGCCGCCGACGCTGCCCGAATATGGCGGATTCATCGCGGCGTGGATGGCCGGCATCGCCCTGATCTCGTACCTTGCGTCCCGCCTGCTGCGCGTGACGCCGCCGGTTGCTGCTTGCGCAGTCAACGTCGCCGCGGTCGTCGCCGACCTTGTGACGGGGCAGCACCTGCTGAAGGACGCGCTGATCTCCAACTACTACCTTCCGGGGTTCCGGTTCTACGGCCTCGGCAACGATTACCTGGGACTGCTGCTCGGCCTTGCGATCGCGGGGATATTCTCGCTGCTGGACGACGTGGATCACGCCGCGCGGCCGTTGCCCGTCCAGCCGCTGACGACCGCGCCAGCCGAAGGGCCTGTCCTCTACTGGACCAAGCCCGATAGCGCCGATCCGACCGCTACGATAGACACCACCGACGCGAGCGAGGCGCCGCCGGAGGATTCACCCGGGCCTGCCGCCGCTATCAGCAGGGCCCCCGGCCCGGGGGCTGCAGAGGCGTCCGCAGCCTCGCCAGCGGAGCCCGGCGGCGAGCCGGGCTCTAGTTCAAACGCGCCGGAACCGGGCAATGGGTTCAGTCCGGCCGGTCGGTCCGGTCCGGCGGAGGCGGTCGCGCCGGTGGTTGCGCCGGTGGTTGCACCGGCGACCACAACCACGACGGCGGCCGCGCCCGCGGCTGGCGATACTGCGCCTGGCAAGATACCCGCCATCGTGCTGTCTACGGGCCGGCGCGGTCGCGCGGCGCGGCGAGCCAGGGCGGCGCAGGAGCGGCGCGGCGAGCGCGGTGTACAGAGCGCCGCTCCGGCCGACGCCGTTCCGGGCGCCGCCGATGGAGCAGCTGACGCGCCGGTTCCGGCGGCCGGGCAGGACGTGCGCGGGGCGCGCCCTGCCTTTGCCACCGAAGTCCCGGCCGCGGTACCGCCGACCGATGCGGCTCCGCGGGAAGGCGAGCCGGCTCCGGACGCGGCTGCGGTTGAGTCGGCGCCCGGCGGCGCGGACGGCGCGACGCCCGCGGCGGACGGTGCCACAGAATCACGCCGGCCGTCGGGCGCCGCCGAGGAGGCGATCCGCGCGGCGGATGCGGTCGTGACCGCGTATGCGGAGAAGATCGCCGAGACTTCCGACGCGGTCGGCACGGCGCAGGCGATCGACGCCGCGGACGCGCTCGCTGCCCAGAGCGAAGCGGCCGGCGACCCGCACGAGCCGCGCGCGCTGCAAATGACGGATTCGCGGCCGTCGCCGCTCGCGAGGCGGCTCACTCCCTGGATCCTGCTAGGCTGGGCGGCGTTCGGATTCGTTCTCGGCTGGCCGAGCTGGGGCGCCAATGCCGGGAGCGTGATCATCACCGCCGCCGCCTTCGGGGCGATTTGGCGAGCCCTTCGCGGCGGCCGGTGGATGTGGCTGAGCGCGATCGGTTTCACCGTGGTCGGAATTGGCGCTACGTTCGGACTGGCCTACCTCGATGCGCGCCTGCATGGCCATGAGAGCGCGCACGCCGGCGCGGCGCTGCAGGCGGCGGCCGCGGGCGGCCACGGCGCTCAGTACCTGCTGGAGATCGTTCGCCGAAAGCTGCTGTTCAACGTTTCGCTGTTCGCCGCGCCCTGGACCTGGGTGACGGCCAGCCTCGTCGTCGGCGCGCTGCTGCTGGCGCCGATGATCGCCGACGCGGAGATCGCAGATACACTGCGCCGGCGCTTCTGGTTCGCACGGTCGATCGGCGTCCTGTCGATCACTGCGGTGGCGTCCCTGATCTTCAAGGATTCGGGCGTGGTCACAGTCTGCTACCTGTTCGCTTCCGCGGTGCTCGTCGGCTTTTACTACCTGCTCGCGCCGGCCGCGGAGGCATGGCGCACGCCTCGGCTGGAGAGGAATTGAGACGCGCGGCGACGAATGAATGCCATAGGCGCGTCGGCGGAGAGTTGCTGGATTCCACCGGCCAATCAGCAGATACGTCCAGGATCCGGGAGCGCATGCGATGAGACTGTTCGGGCTGAACATCGGCAAGGAGAAGCCGATGCCGTTCGAGGCTTTCCGCGACCACGTGCGGCTAACCGTCCGCCGGGCGGTGCCCGGCGCGGTGATCGAGCCGCGGGACTACGGATTCGTCCTCAAGCAGGAGGGCAAGCCCCCGACGACGTGCAACCTGCGCGGCCTCTATGGCGAATACTCGCGCAATCCAGGCGGACGCGACAGCACTGTCCAGCGCTGGATCGACTCCCTCACAATGGAGATACCCGATCACAACTGGATCGAGGCGCAGATGACGCTGCGCCCCTGCCTCAAGAACGCCGCCTATCTCGACCACGCCCAGCGCCAGATGCAGAAGAACTCGCCGCCGGACAGCCTGCCCTTTGCGCCCTTCGCGGGCGACCTGTCCGTAATCGTCATGCGCGAGCTGCCGGGTACGATCGTCGGCGTGACCCAGGGCACTCTCGATGGCTGGGGCGTCACCTTTGAGCAGGCGATGCAGCAGGCGCTGAACAACATGAACATGCAGCCGTTCCCGGCCGTTACGAACGCGCTGACCGCCGGCGGCGGTCCCGGCTCGAAGCGCGACGCGATCCAGGAGGAAGTTGGGCTGGTTTTCGAGGGCGATCATCTCACGGCGACGTGGCTCGTGGTCGCGCGCTTCCGGGACTTCGTCAGCCAGCGCCTCCAGGGCGATTTCGTCGCATACACGCCGACGCGGAGCCGTCTCACGGTCGTTCGCGCCGACGAGCCCGGTCTCATCGCGCAGGTGCAGACGAACAACCGGAACACGGTCAGCAGCTCGCACTGGCTGACGCACATGGGATTTCACGTCAGCGGCGTGACGACGGGCGGGGTCGTATCCGTCCACAAGCCCGGTCTCGACACGGAGCACAGGCAGTTGGACGAGCGCAGCCAGTTCGCGGCTGCCGCTCCATCGACGCCCGCCGCGGCGCCGGCCATGCCGTATCGCCGGCCCGGTCCGATCGACCTGAGCTCGTGGGGCGGCCTGGCGGAATCCACTTCCGACGATTTCGCCCCGCCGGCGCGAGGCCGGTAGGCCGTGGAGGCGATCCGCAAGCTGGTAGGCGGGCAGTCGCTCACCCGCGCCGAGGCCCGGGAAACGCTTGCCGCCGTGGTGGATGGCGGGGCGACGCAGGCCCAGATCGGCGCGCTCCTGGTCGCCCTTCGCATGAAGGGCGAAACGGTCGACGAGGTGACGGGCTTCGTCGAGGCGATGCGATCGCGCGTCGTGCCGGTCCGCGCGACGCGCGCCCCGCTGCTCGATACGTGCGGAACCGGCGGCAGCGCGTTCCGGGTATTCAACGTCTCGACCGCGGCCGCCTTCGTGGCGGCGGCCGCCGGAATCGCCGTGGCGAAGCACGGCAACCGCGCGATGTCCGGCGTATGCGGCAGCGCCGACGTGCTGGAGGCGCTGGGCGTGCGCGTCGACCTCACGCCGGGGCAGGCCGCGCGCTGTATCGATGCGACCGGCATCGGGTTCCTGTTCGCGCAGCGCCACCATCCGGCCATGAAACAGGTGAGCGGCGCGCGCCGCGAGATCGGCGTTCGCTCGGTCTTCAACCTGCTTGGCCCTCTTACGAATCCGGCTGGCGCATCGATGCAGGTAATGGGCGTGTACGACGGCCGATTGATCGAGCTCGCGGCGGGTGCGCTGAAAGCGCTCGGCAGCGAGCGAGCGCTAGTGGTGCACGGCGAGATCGGCCTGGACGAGATATCCACCGTCGGCCCTACGCGCGTCTGCGAGCTGGCGGACGGTGAGCTGCGGAGCTATCGCCTCTCGCCGGCGGAGCTTGGCCTCTTTTGCGCGGAGACGGACGCGGCCCACCTGGCGCCCGCCGCCACGGCCGCCGAAAACGCCGACCTGCTGCGCGAGGCGCTGGCGGGCAAGACCTCCGGCCCTGCCGCGTTGGCGCGGCGCGACCTGGTCGCGGTCAACGCGGCTGCGGCGCTGCGCGTTACCGGTCACTCCGGCGACTGGCCGGCCGCCGTTCGCCGCGCGCGAGAGATCATCGCTTCCGGCGCCGCCCTGCGCAAGCTGGAGGAGCTGGCCGCCTTTACGCAGCAGTTAGACTGAACGTGACGCCGGGACCGCAGCCGGTCCAAAAAGCGCGAAAGCCTGTCCGCCTCGCGAGCGAAGCGCGTGAGGGATCGTACTGGCGATCCACACAGAGCGCACCGGCCTGAAACTGACCTCCCTATGAGCATCCTATCGGAGATATTGGCGACCACGCGCACGCACGTCGAGCACTCCAAATCCGAGGTTTCCGCGGCGGATTTGCAGCGCCGCATTGCCGACTTGCCGGCCCCGCGCGATTTCCGCGGCGCGCTCGCGGCATCGCCAGGCGCCGCGCTGATCGCGGAGGTCAAGAAGGCGTCTCCGTCCAAGGGGATCATCCGCGAGGACTTCGATCCGATCGCAATCGCGCGCGCCTACGCGGAGAATGGCGCGGCGTGCCTCTCCGTCCTTACCGACGAGCCATACTTCAAGGGGAAGCTCGCCTACCTGCGCCAAATCCGCGAGACCGTACCTCAGCCGCTGCTTCGGAAGGACTTCATCGTCGATTCCTGGCAGATCTACGAGAGCCGTGTCGCCGGCGCGGACGCGATCCTGCTGATCGTCGCGGCGCTCTGCCCGGCCGATCTGCGGACGAACCTGGCCGTCGCTCGCGAGTGCGGGCTGGCCGCGCTGGTCGAGGTACACGACCGCGAAGAGCTCCAGGAAGCGCTGAGCGCCGGCGCGGATCTGGTCGGAATCAACAACCGCGACCTTCATACGTTCCGCACTTCGATCGACGTAACGCTCAACCTGCTGCGCGACCGCCCGGCGGACCGCGACCTGCTCTTCGTGAGCGAGAGCGGCATCTTCACGCGTGCCGACGTGCTGCGGCTCCAGGAGGCCGGCGTCGACGCCGTGCTCGTCGGCGAGAGCCTCATGCGCGAGACGGACATCGGCGCGAAGGTAAGGGAGCTAATGGGCGCCGTCTAACGGCTGGCGGTCCATACGTGTGGCGCCCGGAGGGCTCTCGCCACGAGCCACAAGGGACGCGCATTCAGAAATGGGGATTCCAATGATCAATGCGGGCGAACCGGCGCCGGGCTTTTCGCTTCAGGACCAGAACGGCGAAACGGTGAAGCTGTCGGATCTGCGCGGCAAGACGGTCGTGCTCTTCTTCTATCCGAAGGCCGACACGTCGGGATGTACGGTGGAGGCCTGCGGGTTTCGCGACAGCAAGTCCACGTTTGATGCGCGGGGTGTCGTTTTGCTCGGCATGAGCCCGGACCCGGTCAAAGCGCAGAGCAAGTTCGCCGCCAAGTATGGCCTGCCGATGCAGCTGCTCGCGGACGCGGACCACGCGGTCGCGGAGGCGTACGGCGTGTGGGCCGAGAAGTCGATGTACGGCCGCAAATACATGGGGATCGAGCGGACCACGTTCCTCATCGGGCCGGACGGCGTCGTCAGGCACGTTTTCACGAAGGTAAAGCCTGCCGGGCACGCCGAAGAGGTGCTCCGCGCGGTGGGCTAACGTACGCGCTCGGACTCGGCGCCATATTGGGGGCGATGTTCGATCGCGAGGCGGGTCTGATATGCCGCAGAAGGCGCGCTCGAGAGAGGCGGCGGAGTGCTTAGCCCGATTTCGAGCAGGTTCAGGCGCTCGTGAATGGCGACGTCCATGGCTCCCTTCGCCATTTGAACGTAAGATGGGCAGTTGTCCACACCGATGAACCGCCGGCCCTCCAGAATGGCAGCGACTGCGGTCGTTCCGCTTCCGGCGAAGCAGTCCAGCACGAGGTCGCCACGCTCGCTCAAAAGCCGAATGATCCGCCTTGGAAGCTCGAGCGGGAACTTGGCCTCATGATCGTCGTTCGCCCGCACAGATGGAATATTCCAGACGGCGCGCGAGCCCCACGCGGTCCACTCGTCCTTCGATAGGCGTTGGCGGTCGACGCGCGTGTATCCGGGTCGCCAGAAGACATAAACATACTCGAATTCGTCCACCGAGCGGTAGCTCATCGTATGCCACCGCGAGTTCTCCCATGCGGCGTCTTTGACCCAAACTCGACGATCGTAGAGATAGAGGCCGGCCTCCATCGCGAACTTCTCCAGCAGGCCGCCTACGAGCATCACCCGGGTCTGGCTTTCGTATTTGCCACCGCGAATGTTATTGCCCTTCATCCGCCTATCGACCGTCTGCTCGCTGCAGCCGAGCATTGCTGCGATCTGCTTTCTGTTCAGGCTCGGATGCTCGGCCCAAGTCTTGATGACGAGCTCGCGCGTGATTTCGCCGCGCTTCCTTCTCGATACGTTCTCTGCCATGATCCGGGGCATCTCAGCATCGCGGAAGCAAAGAATGTCCGCGATGTTGATTGCTAGATATCCGCCGGGCTTGAGTATCCGTGCGTGCTGCTCAATGCAGCGTCGCAATAGATTCTTCCACTCGAAGAAGGAGACGCCACGCTCGTACTCTTTGCCTACGTGATAGGGCGGCGACCAGACGCTTAGGCTTACGGAATCCGGCGCGATGTGCGCCGCAAGGGCCCGTGCGTCGCCTACGTAAACATTGTCCGGTTCGTAGATTGTAGCGTCAGTCATGATCGTCTCCTTCAATGGCAGGAACGGTCACCGGTACATCCGCCCAATTGGCTGTTGCGATCCTCATAGTCTCGTTGTAAGTAACGCGCTGGACGCGCCACGGCTGCTTGTTGACAAGTTCTTCAAAAGAGACTCTTACACGGAACACCTCGCCCCTCGTAGGAGCGTTACGGCCGGCGCGCCAAATCGTATCGTGTACGTTCGGATTGTACCGTTCTTGGAGCAATCCGTTAGGCAGAGCGGCCACCGTCAAGTGTCTGAGATGGTGAACGCGGTCCACATCTTCGTATTCGTAATGGGCCAGCAGCATTGTGGTAAGATAGTTCGCTCCGTCGTATGTTGCGAGCCTGGGCAGAGCACCGACCTCTGCGCGCTCAGAACCGCCGCGCTTCTGCCGAACCTCCATAGAGACCTGAGACATTTGCAGCGTAGCTGTCCTGCTCGTCTTCTCAGCCTTGCTGTCCACAAACATGCCCTGTCTTACCGCGAACTCAGGCAGGATCACATATCGAGCCTTGCGGTAATCGACGTTTCCGAACACTCGCCGGTGGATCTGATACCCGCCGATACGGTCGAGCATCTCCCGCGTTATGTCCTCAGCGATGTCCTGCACATTGTCGCCGCTCTGATGGAAGATCTCCCATGCGTCGAAACCGAAGTCGGTGGCCGCAAGGAACAGCCATCGCAGCGACTGCTTTTCAATCGATTCAATTTTGTCAAGATCGAGCTCCGCAGGGTCGCGCAGGTCGGCCATCGGGCACCCCCTTATCCACCGTTTGCTCGCCTTGTTATTATCGTATTCGCGCGTCAATCTCCTGCACCACGCGAATCGTCACGGCAACATTACAGTTGTTTCCTTCGTAGCAGTCGCCTGCTACGCCAGCTGCCAGTCGTCCGCTGCTACCGCCGCTCCTGCCAGAGGTGGCTCAGGTCGTCCTGGGCCGTCCAGCCGAGCAGGTCCTTGGCGCGGCGCGGGCTGAAGCGGCCGTGCGGAAGGTCATTGGTGATGATGACCTCTTCGTAGCTGCCGGGCGCTAGCGGCGCCTCAAGCGCGGCGCGGAGGGCGCGGGCGGAGTCCTGCCAGGAGACGGCCATCGACGCCAGCCCGCGCGTCAACTCCGGATTGAGGAACTGCGTGTAGAGCAGCGTCGGAATCTCCAGGCCATACTCCTCCGCGTAGATACGGCAGATCTCGTTTCCGAGGAACTTGCTGTGCGCGTAGAGGTTGCGGCCGGGCCGTGCGGGCGCGTCGCCCGTAACCTCGTAGTCCCACCAGTAGCCGGTCCGCTCGTCCATGGCGTACTGCTGCGGGCCGGTGTGGACCACACGGCGTATTCCGAGCGCCGCCGCCGCCTTCACGACGTTGTATGCGCCGAGTGTGTTGACGAGAAACGCTTGGACGTAGTCCGGCCGCAGGACCGTGCAGTTGGCGATGGCGTCCATTCCCTCGCAGGCGGCAAGCACCTGCGCGTAGTCGCGAACATCCACCACGCGCTCCTCGTGAGGCGGCGGGAGGCTGATCGGAAGCGGAGCGCCCTCCGACTGCGGCCGGTTGGCGGCGCGCACTTCGGCAAGCGGGCGAAGATCGGTCTGGCGGAGGAGATACGCCTCCTTGAGCTCCTCGGCCAGTGCAGCCGCGACCGGGCCGGCAGAGCCGAAGATCACCACACGTGGCCGGCTGCCACCGGCGCGGGCAGCTCGGTGGGACGGCGGTCGGGCCGGCTGGCCGATGGCGGCGCGCCAGTCCGGACCGGCTGCGTCCGCATCGTTGGCCGATGCGTCGCGGCCTTCGGCAGTCTGTCCGGCGCGCCGTACTCCGACGCTTCCATAGGAGCTGCCAGCATTCGCGGAGGCTGCGCTTCCCGGATCCGGGCCGTGGGCGCCCGATGCCGCCCGCCCCGGATCTACGGAGCCGCTCGCGCCGGCTGGGCCCGAATCACTGCCTGCGCTTCCCGCGGTATCCGCCGTTCCGCTCGACACAGAGGCCGAATCGTGGTCTGCGAAGTCGTGCGCCGGTTTGTAGCCGAAGCGCTCGCTCCGCGCCCGGTGCGGCCGAATCCGGGCGCGGTCGCCGCTGCTGATGTGGTAGATGTTCCAATCGCCGACGGGAGGTACGTCCGCGACCCTGTCCAGCGCGCGACGGACGGCCTGGACGGCGTCGTCGATGTGCAGCCAGCGCGGATCGAACGGGCGGCCCGCGATCTCGTCGTCCGTGACGATCTGCCCGAAGCGCAGCGCGAGGGCGCGGATCGGCGCCGTGTGGCAGCACTCGCGCATCGACTGCTCCGCGAGCCAGCAGGCGAGCTGCGCGGGCACGGGATAGGGGCGTGGCCGCCAGCCCTCGTCCACGCGCCAGCCTGCCGGATAGCGCGCGAACATCTCCAGCGAGCTGCCGACGATAAATCGGCGAACGCCCTGCTCGATCGCCATATCCGCGAGGTTGAAGGAGCCCCGCGAGAACGTGTCGACGATGGTCGCGTCGTCCATGTCCGCTGCGTCGAGCGGGGCAAGGTGCAGGATCGCGTCCACGCCGTCTGTCACCGTTGCGGCGAAGTCCCGGTCGCGGATGTCGCCGGCCAGCGCCTCGACTCCGTCCGGTAGGGCTGCTTCGAAGCGTGAGTCGACGGCGCGCAGCTTGTGCTCCCTGGCAAGTGAGGCGATCACGCCGCGCGCGAGGCGTCCGCGGGCGCCGGTCACAGCTATTCGCATGGTTACTCCTGATATTCACGCGCGATGGGAATACCCCGATGCTTGTGGCGCGGTCGGCCGCGGCCCGCGATTCGCGTGGCTGCTCCCGAAAGCCACGAGCGCTGGTCCCGAAATCACCGTGCAGGGCGTCCGCCAACCGGCGGATCGGTATAGTCCGCCCAGAGCTGGCTCCGGATCAGACCTGCGCCAACAGCCGGCGGCCGGCCTCGCGCACCTGGTCGTCGTCCAGCTTTTCGAGGTACGAGTAGTTCGGGTGACCGTGCTTCTTGTAGGGGTCGTTGCGCGCGGCGTTATAGCAGCAGAGGAAGGTCCAGCGCGGGTCCGGGCTGTTGTTCGCGTCCGACCGGTGCAGCGTATTGCAGTGGAAGAATAGGCCGTCGCCCGGCTCCATCTCACAGTAGACGAGTTCGAGGCGCTTCATGATCTGCTC
>DATGJU010000019.1:0-5063 GCA_035295045.1 Chthonomonadaceae bacterium | reverse complement strand
ATCCTCTGGATTTCCAGCGAGTACTGCTGAGTCAGTACGGACTGCTGCGCGACCTGCGATCTGTACGTTCAGGCCTTCGTTGGTCTGGCAGCGGATAGACTCGTCCGACTGCGATTGCTCGTCGCCGCCGGGAGCCTGCGTGCTCCCGCTCATCGTGTACTCCTGTGTCTGCTGCGTAAACTGCTGCGTCTGCCACCAGGGCATCACGACATGGAACCCCTCCGGCAGAACGTCACGCTGAACGCCGCCCCGCAGCGGATCGTAGACCGCGGCGACATGCGCGGGAGGAACGGTTAGAAAGCAGTCGTTGAGGAAGAGGAACCAGAACGGAGTAAGGCCGATTCCGATTGCGACCAGGGGCGCGCTGCGCACTCTTGCGCCGAACAGCTTCGGTACCGGCAGCGCGCTTTTGCCCGGCAGTTTGACCTGCGTAACGTCTCCACTGCCGGCCGCCTCCCACTTCACCGCGATCGCGGCGATGAGTAGGAGCCACGCGACCGCTCCGACAAAGCCCAGCATTGTGGTGCTCCTTTAGAGCGGACTCCGGATCCCGATGAGCTCGGAAAGCCCTCGGCCGCTTGCTCTACCAATACTACGGACGGCAACGCCACAGGCTTCAGGCGATGCGCTTTCGGGCTGCAGCGTCGCCGCGCTGCCGCTGCCAACGACGACGAGCCCGCGATAGAACTGCCAATCGCTGGATGGCGCGCCCGCGACACGGGAATCCGCGGCGTCTCCGTAGAACATGAGCGTCAGTAACGCGCTATCCAACGTCGATCGGAGCATTGCCTCATGCACGCCGCACTATTGAGCGCCCTGTTGGTCGTCGCGACGACCTGCGCCGCGTCCGCGACGTTCGCCGAGCCGCCGGTAGTGCTCGACCTCTGGCCCGGCAAAGTACCCGGCGACACGGGCATCGGACCGAATGGTCCTATCGGGCCGGAGCGTGTCCGCGATCCGGCGGACGCGCCCACTTCGACCGCGAAGTGGCTGACGAACGTCACGCGGCCCACCCTGACCATATACCGCCCACCTGCGGACCGAAACACGGGCACGGCCTTCATCGTCTGTCCGGGCGGAGGGTACTGGAACCTTGCGTGGGACCTGGAGGGCACCGAGGTGGCCGAGTGGCTGCGGGCTCATGGGATTACGGGCATCGTGCTAAAGTACCGCTGCCCGCGCCGGGCCGGCGAGCAACCGAAAGATCCCGCGCCCGGCCCGCTCCTGGACGCGCAGCGTGCCGTGAGTCTGGTGCGGAGCCGGGCGAAGGACTGGGGCATCGATCCGAAGCGCATCGGGATCGGCGGATTCTCCGCGGGCGGCCACCTCGCGCTCTCGACGGGCATTCACTACGAGAAGCGCGCATATGACCTGGTAGATGCGATCGACGCCGCGAGCTGCCGGCCAGACTTTGCCGTCGCCGCATACCCCGGCTATCTCGCCGACAAGGACACGTGGGAGCTCTTGCCGGCAATTCGGATCCCGCGCGGCATGCCGCCGGTGATGCTTGTCCACGCTTTCGGCGACACGGAGCCAGGCTCCAGCTCTATCCAGAGCGCCGAGATGTTCCTCGCCCTGAAGCGGGCGGGCGTGCCGACCGAGCTGCATATCTACGCGGCCGGCGACCACGGATTCGGCATCCGCAAGTCCGATAAGCCCGTCTCTACGTGGGGCAACCGGTGCCTGGACTGGCTGCGAAACCTCGGAATGTACGCTCCGCGAAACTGATGCGCCACGCGCTGGGCGCGCAGCATCGCCGGCCGGACGACTCGCGCGAGACGTTGGCGCGGACAGTCCAGCCATCTCCGGTCGCAGGGTCTTGCCGGAGCGACGCTCGGCTCGGCGGCTTAGGCCCATGCGCGCCGCCAGCCTACAGATGCGCCGCTACCGGAGCAGATTGGCCACGGCCACCATGCAGCCCGAAAACCAGACCGAATAGACCATTTCGAGGATGCCTATCCTCTTGAACGGCGGCGGCGCCGGCGTGAGCCTCCACGCAGCGGCAGCGGCTCGCACGATGGCAGGCAGATACGCCACGGCCAGCCAGAGCGCGGCGCGCCTGCCGAGAACCAGCATCACTGCCGACAGTGCCACCACGAGCGACGAGTGATATACGAGCGAGTCGCGCACGATCTTCCGATGGATGCTCACGTCCCGGTGGCGCTTCCATCGGATCGCGGCAACCAGCATCTTTACGGTAAAGATGCTGCTGCCGTAGAAGAGCACGCATGCTATCCAACAGAGCCACGCCGCGGCGGAAAGACCGCCCGTCGATACGGCGAAGGCGGCCGGCGCCGTGAGCGCAAGCGCGGCTACGCCGAGCATCTCGCCCCATACCGAGCGGTCCAACCTCCCCATCATCATGCCGCCCGTATGGATGAGGAACAGCGAGATCGCGAGCGCGCCGATCGTCGCCAGCGGCGCCGGGTTCGGCGCGAGAAGCGGCAGCGCTCCTGCGAGCGTGAGCAGTGACCAGATCCAGAGCCAGAAACGAGTGTCCGGCCGGGGCCGCCGGCGAATCGTCAGCGCCGCCGCTTCGCGGGCGAGATACGCGCAGGTCGCAGTTCCGATCAGCAGCGACCAGCGCAGCGGCGCGAACGCGTGCGAAACTGCAAATCCGAAGGCCATCGGCGCGTAGAGAATCACCCAGGCGCCGTGCTCGCGCGGGATCGGCGGCAACCGGATCGCAAATCGGCGCGCCGCACCCGTCCGCTCGGCCGTTTCCCATGAAGTGGCGCCGTCGGCCTCAGTTTCAAATCCCTGCGGAATCGCCATGTCTTGCCTGCCTTGCTCGCCCGTCAAGTGCCCCGCTCTGCCGTCTGACGGCCAGAACCATCTGGCGGATCTGCCGGACTTGGCCGCTTCGCCCGAGGGCGACCGCTCTCGGGAATAAGATCGAGTTCTCTTTACTGTACCAGGAGCGCGAGCGACCGTCGATCGGCGCGCGGGCGCTTGGGGGCATAATACGCCGTTTGGAGGATAGGCCGCCGAAACCGTGTCCAATCGCCTCCTGTCCGGCGGCCGAAGCGCGCCGTCTCGCGCCGACCAGTCATCGTGGCTGGTATCATATTGCAGCCCTGCCGCGAGTCTCGCTTGCCGGACCCCGCGCCGCGGACATCAGCCGGCTTAACCGTACCGTCGATCCCGCCCCTGCGCTGCCGCGGCAGCAATCCAATAGGTCCCGGCCGCTGCACGGCCCGGCAAGCTTATGTACGCTGCCAAGGTGTTCCGGCTTGCGGGCCCGCCGACCTATGCCGCTTATAACGCAACCGCACGTCGAGGCCCGCACTTCAACGCTCGCGTCCGGCCCGCACCTATCACAGGACACCGTCATGCACGATTCGATCCCCGCCTGCCACTACTACTATCGCCACGCGGCTCCGACGCCGCTTGCGCCGGTCCAGCTCGACCTCGACGGACCGGTGATCTGGTGCAAGCTGGAGTTCCTCAACCCAAGCGGGTCGACCAAGGACCGCATCGCTCGGTACATCCTGGAGAAGGCGTGGCGGCTGGGCCGGATCAAGCCTGGCGACACCGTTATCGAGGCGTCCAGCGGGTCGACCAGCATCGCGTTCGCATTGGCCTCCGCGCAGATGAACCTGCGGTTCCTCGCCGTGATGCCGGAGGGCGTCAGCGACGAGCGGTCGCTCATCATTCGTGCCTACGGAGGCGAAGTGCGGCTCTCGCCCCGCGCGGCCGGCATCCTGGGCGCGATCGCAGAGACGGAGCGGATCGCCGCCGACACAGGGGCCTTCCTGCCGCGCCAGTTCGCCAACCCCGACAACGCGGAGGCACATCGGCTGGGCACGGCGCGCGAGGCGCTGGACCAGATGCCCGGCGGCGTGGTAGATGCCGTCGTGAGCGGCGTTGGCACCGGCGGCACGCTGGTGGGGCTGTATCAGGGTCTCTCGGAGAGCGGCTGCCGCGTGACGCCGGTGCTTGCCCGGCCGATCGACGTTGCCAGCGCGCCGGACGCGGAGTGCTGCTCCTTCAGCAGCTGCATTCCCGGCGTGGTGGACAGCATCTCGTCGATATTCCGCGAAGCCGAGCTGCCAGGCCTGCGAACGATCGAAGTCAACGACGCCCATGCCATCGAGACCGCGCGCCGCCTCCAGCGGAAGGGCTTCCCGGTCGGGCCAAGCTCGGGCCTCAATTACGCGGCGGCAGTGGCAGCACATGCAGAGCTGGGCCGAGCCGGCGCGCGCGTCCTCACCGTCTTTCCGGACCGCATGGAGCGCTACTTCACCACCGACCTGTTCGCCCCGCTGCGCTAGGCATGCAGCCATGGACACTATGCGCGAACAGGACGCATGCAACGCCACTGACCAGCCCAACCATCCATCACCCGATCACCCCATCACCCCATCACCCCGTCACAGATGCGGTATCATAACGCAGCAGCGCTTCAGCGCACAAGGACTGTCATTGTTTGACACAATCACGATCATCGGCGGCGGATTCGCGGGCGTGGAGGCGGCGTGGGCGGCGGCGCAGCGCGGCAGCCGCGTGCGGCTCTACGAGATGCGGCCCCTACGGACCACGCCGGTCCACCGCACCGGCGATCTCGCCGAGCTCGTATGCTCCAACAGCTTCAAGTCGAACCTGCTCACCAATGCCAGCGGCGTGCTCAAGGAGGAGATGCGCCGGCTCGGATCGATCGTCGTGCCGACCGCCGAGCGGCATCGCGTCCCCGCCGGCGAGGCGCTGGCCGTGGATCGCGAGCCCTTTGCCCGCGAGCTGACCGCGATTATCGCCTCCCATCCCAACATCGAGATTGTCCGTGAAGAGGTGACGGCCCTGACGGCCGATCGTCCGCTGATCGTTGCGACGGGGCCGCTCACCGCGGACGCTCTCGCCGCCGAGATCGCGAAGCTGACGGGCGGCGACGCCCTCAGCTTCTACGATGCAGTCGCTCCTACCGTCACCTACGACAGCCTGGACATGACGAAGATATTCCGCGCCTCCAGGCGTGGCAAGGGCGCGGAGCTGGACAGCCGGCAATCGCGAGCCGATAACCGGGACGAGCCCGCTGGGCAGACTCGACTGTCGGAAGGAGCCGGCGA
>DATGJU010000018.1:0-5293 GCA_035295045.1 Chthonomonadaceae bacterium | reverse complement strand
GCAGACGCAACGCGCCCGCTCGCTAACGGAAGCACTCCGCTTATGCTGTGCTCCGGCCAGTCCAGCGCCGCGTGCCTGCGCGTGCTGCTGGAGCATGGCGCGTCCCCTAACACTGCCGATCGCGAGGGCCGCACCGCTCTGCACGTCGCTGCGGCCGCAAACGCGGACAAGGCGCTGCAGATTCTCATCGAGCATGGCGGCGATCCACTCCGCCGCGATAAGAAGGGGAACTCGCCGCTCCTCGCCGCCGCCCGAGCGCACGCGCCGGCCGCCTGCCTCGCACTGCTCGACGGTGGCGCCGATCCCGCCGATCTGCGGACCGCCGCGCTGCTGCCGCGCGAGGCCGCCCGGCCCGGGCCGAGAACTCCGCCGAACGTCATTGCGGACACGGTCGACGATGCGCCGCTCGCCTGGGCCGCCGGTCGCGGCGCGCTGCCGCTGGTGCAGCGGATTTGGGAGCGCATCCTGTCGCCCGACGAGCGCCGAGTACAGGGACCGCTCGCGCTCAGTTCTGCGATACGCGGCGGGACGGTCAATTCGGCGCCAAGCTCGCTCGGCAGCGACGACAAGGCGGCCGTAGCGCTCTACCTGCTCACTCATGGTGTATCCCCCAATGCGGCGCCGGAGATCGTGGAGCCCCGCCTGCCGGGCCTGTCTTTTCGGCGCACGATCGTGAGCCTGGGACCGCGCGGCGGGCCTACGCCGTCCGTGTTCGTTTCGACGGATGGCGCAGTCCACCGCCGCCTGCCGCTGCCGCTGGCGCTCGCCGCATCGGAGCGAAGCCTTTCGATGTGCCGGCTGTTGCTGGAGCATGGCGCGGACGTGAACGCATCGAGCAGCATCCAGAGTCAGACCCCGCTTGAAGCCGCTGCCGCCGCGGATGCCAGCGCCGACTCCATCGCCATGTTCAATGCTCGACAGCAGAGCACCAAGATAGCCGGCGGCGCAGAGAAGCGGTTCCCGACCGTCGCCTTCCTCCTGAGCCGCGGCGCGCGCCACGATCGCGCGGCCGCGACAGGCGCCCTCCTAGCCGGCATGAACAACGCGGACCTGATGGACCTGTTCCTTTCGCAGGGCGCCGACGTGAACGCGGCAAACGCATTCGGCCGGACGCCCCTGATGCAGGCGTGCTCGCTGGGCAACGTCGACGCGGTCCGGCGGCTGCTCAAGGCGGGGGCCAGAGTCAACACCTCCGATCGGCAGGGCACGACGCCGCTTATGAGCGCGGCGGCGTGCGGCATTCAAACCGAGTCGCTCGCAATTGTCCAGGAGCTGCTGCATCACGGAGCAGACGTGCACGCAATCGACCGGTACGGCCGGAGTGTGCTGGACCACCTGCCGGCGCAAGGTATGGCCTTTTTGAGGACGCCCTCCGGCCGGCCGTCGAAGCCGGCCGGGCCAGGTCCGGTCGAGATACTGCTGAAGAGGGCCGGCGCGAAGCCCGGCCCCGCCCGACCGTTCCCGGCGCCGAGGATCGGCGGCGGACCGGCCCAGCTCATCACGCGCTAAGGGCCGCCACGGACGCTAGCGCTCCGAGACGCGCCGGCCCGGTCGATGGCGGTCACGCCCGCCGCTCGATAATGCTGACGGTGTCCAGCGTGGCGAGCCGGAGGCCGATCGTGCAGACCGCGAACAGGCTGATGACGATGGGGACGGGCGCGGTGAAGGCGAACGCCTGGAGATCGATGGGGTTGAGGAGAAGGCCGCGCGGCGCCATCAGCGTCTCGCGGATTCCGAGGAGCAGCGCCATCGTAAGGCCGCCGCCGAGAATCCAGCCGCAGACGCAGAGCGCCACGGTCTCGCCGACAGCCCGCGCGATGAGCTGGCTGCGCGCATATCCGATTGCGGAGAGCATGGCGATCTCCGGCATGCGCTGGGTGAAGTATATGTTGAACAGCAGCCCGCAAACGAACGAGATCGCGAAAACGATGATACCGATCACGATGTTCATGATCAAGTAGAGGTTCGAAAGCGCGCTTCGGGCCTCGGCAACGAGTCCGGAGAACTTCCAGACCCGCCCTTTGCCCTTGTTCAGGACCCGGTCGATCGCCTCGCCGAGCCGCGCCTGATCCGCCGCGTCGCGGGTCCGCGAGAACGCGAGGCAGCCGACGAAGTTGTAGGGCGATTCCCGGTCTACGAGCGCTTTGGAGGTGAGGCCGAGCCATACCGGGCCATGCAGAAGCCCCACGAGCCGGATTGGCACGGGCGCGTAGCTGTCCTGCGATTCCGGCCGCGAGAGCACGTCGCCGACCTTTAGGCCGAGATTTGTCGCTACTTGATCGGAGATCACCGCCTCCGGCGCGCCGTCCGCCGGCATCCGACCGGACACCAGCCGCACGCCGCACCGCTCCATCAACTCCGCACGGCCTGCGGCATCGAGCCCGAAGACGGGGAAGACCATCTTGCCGAAGATGGTCTTTATCATCGTCTGGTACGAATGCGTGGGGTAGAGCCTGCCCAGCTCCGGCAGGCTGCGAACCTTCTGCAGCTCGACCGGATCGACCACCAGCGCATTGCGAGGCGTAATTCCTGTGAGATACCTGTTGTACCCGTAGAGTGTGAATATTGTGAGGTCGATGGAGTGTACGATCGTGACGATACTCGCGACGAGTGTAACGGCGAGCACGATCACGAACGCGATCGGCAGCGTCTTGCCGGGGTTGCGGCGGACATAGAGCAGCGGATTGAGCGAGCCGGTCATCGCGCCGCGGACCTCAGCATAGCAGGTGCGCCGTGTCGTTCACCGAACGGATACGCCAGACGCTGCCGTGCGAATTGCGAGTCTGCTCCAGGATACTGAGCGAGGTATTCACCAGCGAGAACTTCAACATCGAGGTCACCGGGGCGTCGAGCGCGGCCGCAAGCAGCGCGCGCAGCGTTCCGCCGTGGCCCACGACCACCACCTGGCCCTCGGGGAACTCCGCGCAGATCTCGGCGCGGACGCGCAGCATGCGGTCCCACGCGTGCTCCAGTGTCTCTCCGCCGGGAGGGCGGGCGCCCGCAGGCGAGTCGCGATACCGCTGCAGCAGCTCGCCATCGCCGCGGGCCTCGATCTCCGTCTGGCTCAGGCCCTCCCAGGCGCCAAGCATGATCTCCCGGAGCAGAGGCGTGCAGCGGACCGGCAGGCCGTAGGGTGCCGCGATGGCCTCGGCGGTATCGCGCGCGCGACTCAGATCGCTCGACCAGACCGCATCCAGGGGAGCGTCGAGGGCCGCAAGGCGCGCCGCGATTCGCGACGCCTGCCTGCGGCCCTCCTCGTTCAGCGGAATGTCGGTATGCCCCTGCATCCGCAGCGCCCGGTTCCAGTCGGTAATGCCGTGCCGGACTACGAACAGCCGGAGCGTCTCCGTCTTCATCCCTACTTCGGTTTCACGCCGGGCGCCGGCACGCCGCCTGGCGTGAAGCCTCCGATGTTCGGATGCATGGCCGGCGGCGGTGCCTTATACTCCTTGACGCCGGCGGGTGGATTGAAGGCAAACGTGCTGCCTGGTATCGCGCCGCCGAAAACCTGCGAAGAAAGGTCGATCTGGGCGCTGCCGTCGGTCGTGGAGAGCGTGTACTGAAGCAGGTTGTAGTTCTGCTTGTCGATCAGAAGCCGCGGGTACTGCTTGAACCTCTTGACCGCGGCGGCGAACTGCTTCGCCTGATCCGGCTTCAGGTTCGGCGGGGCGGTGGGTTTCATCTCGACGACATAGGCCTGGCGCCCATTGACCGTCGCGCCGGAAGGCAGCAGCGTAAGGCCAGGGCGGTCAAGCGGCGGAACGAGGCGCAGCACCTGGACGATCTGGGCCACAACCAGGTTCGGCGGCACCGGCTGCTTTTGGTACATCTTGCGCGCCGGAACGTAGATCGTCGCCGTCTTGCCATCGCTTACGATCTCGTGCTGGAGCATCTGGATCTGCTGCGCGAGTTGGCCGCTCAGCGCTGCGCCGGTCCCGGTGGCCTTCACGGTCTGGCGGAACCGGTTGGGGTTCTCGTATTTTACCTGCTCGGTTTCAGTAACCGTATAGGGCTTGCCGTCCGGAGTCTTGGCGACCTGCACCGTGGTGATCGTCGCCTGGTACGACTTTGCCTTCGTATAGTTTTCGGCCATCTTCTTGAGGACCGAGGAGACCGTCTCGGCGCCGAATGCGGCGTGAGCGGACATGAGCGATAACGCCCCCAGCGCGAGCGACCCTGCAGCCGCGCGGATTCCCCGAAGGTTCCCAGCCCGGTTCGGGGCGGTGGGCGGATTAAACATGAAGCTCTCCTTGGAAACGGACCGGACCGGCGCGCGGCCGCCCGCAATATGTGTGTCGGCGGTGGTTTCGATAATAGCGGCGGCGCCGCGGCCGGAGAGTTACGCCTCCCAACCTGTCCAGCGACCGACGCTAGTATACCATACGAATAATCCGCGGTCCGATGTCGCCGCGCCCGATCATTGCTCCGTACCGGCGGACTCCTCCGCGGCGGTCCAGAGCGAATCGCACGTGTCGCGCACGTATGCGTCGACCTGGTCGCCAAAGGCGCGCGGCAGGTCGAGCGCCTTGATGAGCTCCTGTACGTCCGAGAGGTTCTTCAGCGTCGGCTTCAAAACGAGACCACGGCTTTCAGCACGCCGCTCTCCGGCTCCAGCCAGCCCGGGAACTCGGCCGGAAGGTCACAGGCTTCCGCTCGGTGCGTAATCCAGGGCGTCGTTTCTATTTCGCCCGACTCCATGAGCGCGATGATCCGTTTGAAGTCGGCCGCGCGCGCGTTGCGGGTCGCGAGAAGCGAGATCTCCTTGCGGTGGAAGTCCGGATCGTAGAATGTGATGTCGGAGAGGACCAGGCCGACATAGACCACGCGGGCGCCGCTCGCCGCAAAGTGGAACGCGCCCATCATCGAGGCTGCGTTTCCCGTGGCGTCGAAGACGGCTGTCGGCAAATCTCCGCCGGTGATCGCGCGGATCTGATCGGCGGCCGCCTCGCCGGCGAAGACGGCCTCGGCGACGTGAAGCTTTTCGCGGCAGAAGGAGAGCCGGACCGGATTCACGTCCAGCGCGATCACCCTCCCGCCGGCCGCCTGGGCGAACTGCATGGTGGCCAGGCCGATCGGCCCGGCGCCGATTACCAGCGCCCACTCGCCCGGCTCGATCGCGGCGCGGTCCACGGCGTGGGCCCCGATACCCAGCGTCTCCACAAGCGCGAGTTGGTCCAGTGTAAGCGTCGCCGACCGGTGCAGCTTGTGTGCCGGCACGACGATCAGGTCGCGCATGCCGCCATCGGTGTGGACGCCGATCACGCACATCTTCGCGCAGCAATTAGTGCGCCCG
>DATGJU010000017.1:0-4031 GCA_035295045.1 Chthonomonadaceae bacterium | reverse complement strand
CATTGCCCGCCTCCGCGGGCAAATAGATTCGCCCGCGGAGGCGGGCGTTGGGCGGAACGCCACCCAGCCGCGGGGTTCGGGTACCCGCCTGCGGGTGCGGCGGCAACCGGCGGCAACCGGCGGCGGTAAACACCCGGCGGTCCACTGCCTGCAACCACCCCGCGCCGCAAACCGCCCGGCGGCCCCGCTCGCGCCGATCGTCCAGCGGCGCCGCACTCTGCCGTAAGGTCCGAAAGGACGGCGGAAACGGCTCCGCCGCCGCTCAGTCCAGCATCTCGACCCGGTATCCGCGCCCGCTGAGCGTGTCCCGGATGGCCGCGATGTGCTCCGCGTCGCGCACCTCAAGGAGCAGCTCCACCCCCGTCCTGCCGAGTGGCACCGAAGGGCTGATGCGGTTGTGCAGCACCGTGATGATATTGCCGCGCAGCTCCGCGACCAGCTCCAGCAGGCCGGCCAGCCCTCCCGGCCGATCGGCGACGGCCGTGAAGAAGTGCATGTACCGGCTCGCGTGGATCATCTCCCGCTCGATCATGTCGGCGAGGAACTTGGCGTCCACGTTGCCGCCGGAGACGACCACGACCGTCTTGCCGATGGGCTGAACGCGCCCAGCCAGCAGCGCCGCGACGCCCGCGGCCCCTGCGGGCTCGACCACGGTCTTGGCGCGCTCCAGCAGGAGCAGCATGGCCCGCGCAAGGTCCGAATCGTCCACGGCCGCCATGTCGGATGCGTACCGCTGGATGTACCGAAAAGTTCGGGCGCTCGGCGACTTGATCGCGATTCCGTCCGCGATCGTGGCGATCTCTCCTCGCTCGAGCAGCCGCCCGGCCCGCCATGACTCGATCGCGTTGGGGGCGCCCGCCGCCTGCACTCCCACGATCCGGCAGCGCGGACGCGCTTCTGCGATCGCGGTCGCAACGCCGCTGAACAGCCCACCGCCTCCCACCGGGATCACGATCGTTTCGACGTCCGGTACGGCCTCCAGGATCTCCAGGCCGAGCGTGCCCTGGCCGGTGATGATCCCGTCATCATCGTACGCCGAGATGAAGGACGCCTTCCGCTCCTCGGCCCACGCCTTGCCGGCCGCCACTGCCTCGTCGAAATTGCGGCCCTCCAGCACGACTTCCGCGCCGTATCCGCGGGTCGCCTGGATCTTTGCGATGCTGGCGAACTCCGGCATGAAGACCGTGGCCCGGATGCCGGTGAGCCTGGCGGCGAGCGCCACGCCCTGCGCGTGGTTCCCGGCCGACGCCGCTACGACGCCTGCGGCCCGCTCGGCACCGGTGAGTTGGCGGAGTCTGTGGTACGCGCCGCGGATCTTGAACGACCCGGTCCGCTGCTGGTTCTCCAGCTTCAGCAGCAGCGAGCCGGACGGCAGCCCGCAGCGCTCGGTGATGCTGCTGCACGTCGTGACCGGCGTCCGACGGACGATCTCCTGCACAGCGGAATAGGCGGCTCGGATATCGTCCGCCGTCACGAGTGGCGGCGAGTCGGGGGAGGCGTTATCCACGGATTTCCCAGATATCACAGAGTGAAGAAGGAATGGCCCCTACCCGTTCGCCGCCGCGAACTCATGCAGGTAGGCGGCCAGCGCCTGGCATCCTTCGATCGGGAAGGCGTTGTAGATCGATGCCCGGAAGCCGCCTACCGAGCGATGTCCCTTCAGCCCTTCCATCTCGCGCGCCTGCGCGCCGGCCAGGAACTCCTTCTCCAGCTCCGCGCGCTTCAGGCGGAAAGTCACGTTCATCAGCGACCGGTCCGCGCGGTCGGTCACGGCCGGATCGTAAAAACCCGGGTACTCGTCGAGCGCGCGGTAGACGATCTCCGCCTTCTCGCGATTGCGGGCATCGACGACCGAAATGCCGCCCTGCTCCTCGATCCACTTGAGGACGAGCCCGACGATGTAGACGGCGAATGCCGGCGGCGTGTTGTAGAGTGAATCGGCTTTGGCGTGGGTCTTGTAGGACAGTATGACCGGCAGGTCGTCACTCGCTCTCTCCAGGCAGGACTTTCGCGCGATCACCAGCGTAACGCCGGCGGCGCCCGCGTTCTTCTGCGCGCCCGCGTAGATCAGATGGAGGCGCGAGTAGTCCACTGCCCGCGACAGGATGTCGGACGACGCGTCGGCGACGAGCGGTACGTCGCCCGTGTCCGGAAGGGCAGAGTACTCGGTCCCTTCGATCGTATTGTTCGTGGTGATGTGGACGTATTGCGCGCCGGGCGTCAGATTCAGATCCTTCGGAATGTACGAGAAGCGGCTCGCCTCGGAGCTGCCGGCGACATTAACGTCGCCGAACCGCCTCGCCTCCTTGATCGCCTTGATCGCCCACTCGCCGGTGTGGACGTAGTCGGCGGTCTGCCCCTGGCGAAGAAAGTTCATGGGCAGCATGGCGAACTGGAGGCTGGCGCCGCCGCCGAGGAAGAGGGCCGTGTATTCGTCGGGCGAGAGGCCCATCACGCGCAGCAGCCGGTCGCGCGCGTCGAAGTGGATCGCCTCATACTCCTTGCCGCGGTGGCTCACTTCGAGCAATGACATACCGGAGCCGGCGATTTCGAGAACGCCGCGGCTCGCCTCTTCCAGCACGGGAATAGGGAGGATCGCAGGACCGGCGCTAAAGTTGAAGATTCGCTTCATGGTGCTTCCTTGGGTTCGGTGTTAGGTGCTAGATATTCGGTGTTCGGCAGTCGGTAGCGCGCGCCTATGTTTCCGCCGCTGGCAGCGCGAGCCTCCGTTTCCGCCGCTGGTAGCGCGGGCCTCCGGGCCTGTGTCACCATGGCGCTCTACGTCGTAGGTGCCACATTCGGCTTGGATGGCCGGTGACGCGGGCCTCCGTGCCCGTGGCGGTCTCCACCCACGCCTGGCACGGGCCGCGTCCGGGCCGGCGATCATTCGCGCGCATTGTCCGCGACCAGGCTTGCGGCCCGCGGCGCCTCCGGCTGCCAGGGATGGAGGCGAAGGCGCCAGGGCAGCAGGAACGATTCGATCATCACGGCGCGCGAGATTTTGGAGCTGCCGAACCGGCGGTCCGTGAAGACGATCGGGGATTCGAAGATGCGGACGCCCGCCTGGCTGGCGCGGTGGCTCATCTCGACCTGGAAGCTATAGCCCTCGGAGCGCAGTGTTGGAACCTGGACGGCCTCGAGCGCCGCCAGCGTCCAGCAGCGAAACCCGGCGGTGGCATCGGCGACGGGGATGCGAGCGATCTTGCGGACGTACCAGTTGGCGAAGCGCGACAGCCGGACGCGGCTTGCCGGCCAGTTGCGGACGCCGCCGCCGGCGCAGTAACGCGAGCCGATCACCAATCCGGCCGATGAGCTCGCCGCAAGCAGGTCCGGAAGGTAGGCGGGGTCGTGGGAGAGATCGGCGTCCATCTGCACGATCCGCTCGTAGCCCGCGTTCATGGCCCGCTGAAACCCGTCGCGGTACGCCCGACCCAGGCCGCGCGGCCCCGCCCTCCGGACGACACGGTAGCCGGCATACTTCGGATCGGTGGCAAAGAAGGCTTCGGCCGCGTCCGCAGTACCGTCCGGGGAGTTGTCGTCCACCACCATCATGTCCGCGTAGGGGAGGGCCGCGGCGATCTGTTCGGAGATCAGCGCGACGTTCTCGGCCTCGTTGTAGGTCGGCAGCACGATGACGGTCTTCGGTGGCATGGCGGCCCCTATTATACCGTATCGCGAACGCGCCGGCCCGTACGAAAGCGCGCGTGCCGTACCGCCTATTTCGGCGCGTCGTCCTGGATGCCGACGGCGCAGAACTGCTTACCGTCAGGAGTTCTGGCGAAACAGAGCGGCCGGTACGAACCCTTCGTGAGTTCCGAAACGATCGAGTCCGAATCGGAGTATTGCCACCACGCACGCCAGCGGATGCGATTATCTCGCGGTGTGAACGTGATGCTGAACGAGTCGGAATCTCCGCTGGTCCTCTCCTTCACGCTCGACCGTTGCCGATCCTGGTTATCGAACACGGCTGTGAACGTGGCGTTGGAGTCCGGAATCAGCTCCACAATGCGAAAGCCCGACTTCGTCTGCTT
>DATGJU010000016.1:0-6044 GCA_035295045.1 Chthonomonadaceae bacterium | reverse complement strand
GGACTTATCGCGAATCAGCATGCCGGACCAGCGGGCTGTGGCCGGTGCAGTCATGAGCGGCTGCGCTGCGAACGCCAGCGCGGTGTCCGGTGGAGCAGGCGTCGCCGCTATCGGGGGCAGGACGATGAACTGAAGGATCGGGTCTCCGACGGGCTCGTTGGACGCCTTCATCAGCGCGGCGGCGCCCATGCTGAAGGCCGAATTCTCCTGAAGCGTATTGGAGAGAATCGGAATGGCGGCCGCGACGGCCTGCCAGTTGTTGGCGGCCGCGCTGCGATTCACGATCTTGAGCTGCTCGAGCGCTTTCGGCTCGAAGGTGGAAGCGCGGGCGTTGAATCCGGCGATCAGCTTCTTGCACGTCTCGGAATCGCCGCGGCGGGCCGCGACACGCGCCAGTTCCGCCTGCGCCTTGAGGTTATAGGGCTGGATGTCCAGGATTCCCTGCAGCGCCTTCTGCTCGTCCGCATCGCCTTCCGGCGTGCCGAGGCGATGGTCGAGCTCAGACAGCGCGTAACGCGCCTTCAGGTCGCCGGGCGCAAGCTCGACCGCCTTCTTGATATGGCTGGCGGCGCCGTTCAGATCGCCGGTCTGGTCCGCCAGCAGCGCCAGGAGCTTCTCGATCCCCGCGTTCGGCGGTCCGAGGTCGTGCGCTTTCTTGAGATTTTCGCCAGCCTCCGCCAGCTGTTGCCGCCGAAGCTGATAGAGGGCCAGATTCGCCCAGCCCGCCGGCTCCTCCGGCGCGAGCTGCGTCATCGTGGTCAGGTAGTCGGGTACGTGCTTCGGGTCGTTGGTCTGCAGCGCGATCGACCCGATCGTAAACGTCGAAACGATTTTCTGATAGTCGGCGGGAGCATGGCCGGACCGGCCGCAGCCGCAGCCATCCGTGAGGAGCAGCGACGCGATAACCGCGGCCGGAACGAGCGGGCGGACGCAGACACGTAGCAGCCGCATGGGCGTTTTGGTAACCTCGGGACGGAGCGGACGCAGAGTGATGGCCGGCATTTGGATGGCTTTCGCCACGTCTTTGAGATTATGCGGTGACTTTCTTAAACCAGGCTTAGCGCATTGTTAATAGTTTTTAATGTTCGCTCGGACTTAAACGTATTTCATGCTGAATTAATCCGCCCTTAAGGTATGCACGGTACAATGCAACAGCCGCGGGGCCGACCCATCGGCGTCCTTCCAAATCCGTTCTGCGAGGCTTTATCTGGTGCGAAGCTCGAACAAGACGTCGGTCGCCATTATGCTACCGGTCACCCTTGCCATCCTCGGCATCCTCGCCTGGCATGCGCTCGCCGCGTTCCACCTCTTTCCCGAATCCGCTCTGCCCCCGCCGATGCAGGTGGCGCGCGGCGTCGGCGAGGAGATCGGACTTGGGCTTCTGGACAACGTCGTCGTCTCGTTGTACAGAGTGTCCGTCGGGTTCCTGCTGGCGGTCGGCCTGGGGGTTCCCGTCGGCCTCTGGCTGGGAATGAACGAGCGGGCCCGGCTGGCGACGCTGCCGCTCATCAACTTCTTTCGCAGCCTCTCACCGCTGGCCTGGATCCCGTTCGCGATCCTCTGGTTCGGCCTCGGGGACCGTCCGGCGGTGTTCCTGATCTTCATGGCCGCCGTCTTCCCGATCATCCTGGCGACCACCGCCGCCGTGGCGGAGATACCGGCCGTCCGGTTCCGCGTGGCGCGAGATTATGGCTATTCCGGCATTCAGCTCCTGACGCAGGTCACTCTGCCGGCCATCGCCCCGCAGGTGATTACGGCGATGCGCGTAACGGCCGGCCTCTCCTGGGTGGTGGTGGTTGCGGCAGAGATGCTTTCCGGCAAGGACGGACTCGGCTTCGCGGTGTGGGACTCGCGTAACAACTTGCGGAACGACCTGCTCGTAGTCAACATGATCGTGATTGGATTGATCGGCGTCGCGGTCGACCGGCTCCTCGTGCAGCTTGCGCGGATTCCGAGCGTCCGGTGGGGCTATGAGCAGTAGACTGGCGCTCGATATCCAGGGAGTATGGCGCTCGTTCGGCGCGGTCGACGTATTCCAGGACCTGTCTCTCGAGGTCGGCGCCGGCGAGTTCGTGGCGATCGTCGGGCCGTCCGGGTGCGGCAAGACGACGCTGCTGAACCTGATCTCCGGATACGACAAGCCAGATGCCGGCCAGGTGCTGCGCACAGGCCGAATGCGGATGATCTACCAGCAGGGCGGCCTGTTCCCATGGCGCACGGCGGGGCAGAACGTGGCCATGGGGCTGCGCGACGTAAAGGACGCGGCGGAGAGGCAGCGCCGGCTCGACGAGATGCTGCGAATGGTCGGGCTGGAGGGCTTCGCAGATCACTACCCGCACCAGCTCTCGGGCGGCATGCGGCAGCGCGTGGAGCTGGCGCGCGCCCTGGCCGGCGACACCGACATCCTGCTGATGGACGAGCCCTTCTCCGCGCTCGACTACCTGACGCGGCTTCGGATGCGCCGCGAGCTGGCGCTCATGCTGGATCAGAAGCCCTGCACCGTGGTCCTGGTAACGCACGACATTGAGGAGGCGGCCCAACTCGCGGACCGGGTCGTCGTCCTGTCGGAGCGGCCCGCGCGCATTCGGTACGAGCGCTGTCTGGGGATTCCTCGTCCACGCGACCTGACCAGCCAGGAGGTCGTGGAGGCCGTGCACGCCATCCTTGCCGAAATGGGCATCGAAAACGCCGCTCGCGCGGACGACCGGCCCCTTGAGCTTGCGAGTCGCCGCGGAGTGAAGGAGAACGATCGATGAGCAACGAGCCGACGAGGCCGACGAACCCACCGGCGGGTAACCCGATGAACAGCTCGGCGGTGCGCTGGACGGCGGGCGTGATTGCAGCAATAGCGCTCATCGCCGTCCTACGGTTCAAGCCGTGGGAGAAGCCGGTAGCGCCGCTCGACGAGAAGAAGCGCATCGGGACGTCGTTCGGCGCGCGGCAGACGCTCGATGTCGCGTTCATCCCCGTGACGTGCCATCTCACCTGCCCGGTCACGGACTTCGCGTCGGCGACTACGACGACCGGAACGCGATTCGATGCTCTCCGCTTCACGCAGTTTCCCGACATCGTGGACTCGCTGAAGTCCAAGAAGCTGGAGGCCGGCTTCCTGACGATACCGCTCGCCATGAAGCTCCGGGAGCAGGGAGTGCCGATCAAAATCTGCTGCCTCGGCCACCGGGACGGCTCGCAGATCGTGATCGGCAAGGACGATCCCGCGAAGTCGCTCGTCGATCTGAAGGGCAAGACGATCGCGATTCCGAGCCAGCTGAGCAACGAGAGCTTCCTGTTCCACAAGGTGATGCAGGATCAGGGCCTCAAGCCGGACGACATCAAGTTCCTGGTGCTGCCGCCGCCCGACATGCCGACCTCGCTGGCCGCCAAGGCGATCGACGGGTTCGTCGTGGCGGAGCCGTTCTGCACCAAGGCGGAGATCGACGGCTCCGGCCGCGTCCTCTACTATGGCAGCGACCTATGGCCGCACTACATCTCCTGCTGCCTGGTGGTGCACGAGGATCTGATCAAGGAGAAGCCGGAGGTGGTCAGGGACCTGGTTCGCGGCATTGTTCAATCCGGCGAGTGGGCGGAGAAGAACCGCGCCGACGCGGCGAAGCTGGTAGCGCCCTACTTCCGCCAGGACGAGAAGCTGCTCAACCGCATCCTGACCTCCGATCCGGCGCGCGTCACCTACATTGGCCTGACGCCTACCGATGCGGAGATCGAGAAGGTGATGGATATCGGCGTCCAGGTCGGCCAGCTCAAGAAGCGCACGCCGGTCGCGGAGCTGCTGGACCGCGACTATATCCCCAGCGATCCGAAGCCCGCCGCCGTGGACATGACGAAGTTTACCGGCGCCGTACATCCGTAGGCGACGGGCCCTCAGCCAGCGGCGACGCGGAGTGCGGCGCCGCCGCGGCCCCCGGGCATGTCCGGGAAAGCGGTCCCACCTTGCGGTGGCTCATTCGAGGCGGCCTGCGACGCGTCGCCGCACCCAACTGGGCGCCCTTCGGAGACTCGCGAATGGAGGAGACCGAGACATTGGACGCATTGCCGGATATCCAGGCGCTGCTTGGCCTGAAGGCGCCGCCGATCGCGATCGGCTTTTTCGACGGCCCTCCCGCGGGCGTTCCGCTCTGGAAGGGACCGAGCGCACCATCCGGCTGCAGCTTCTGGCTGCGCGCGCAGCAGGGCGAATCGTTCTGCACCGCCGCTTCGGATCACTATAACTGTCCGGTGGGCGCATACACGCACGGAATATCGCTGCCGCCGGAGCGGGCGGGCGAGCTGATGCAGACGCTGCAGTTCATGGACGCGAACGGCTACGTTTCGATGGACGAGGTCCCGGGCATTCCGACGCTGCCGCAGCGGCCCAGGTATGTCGCCTATGCTCCCGCCGATCGCGCGCCGTTCGCGCCAGCGGTGGTCGTAGTCGCCGCCAGACCGGCGCAGGCAATGCTGCTCTACGAGGCGGCCCTGCAGTCCGGCGCCTCCGGCGCGCTGATGAACACGTCGGGCCGGCCTGCGTGCGCGATCCTGCCGCTCGCGGTGAAGACAGGCTCCGCGGCGCTGTCGCTCGGCTGCAAGGGCAATAGGGTCTACACGGGCCTGCCCGACGAGGAGATGTATGTGAGCGTGCCGGGCACGCAATGGGCTGCCGTCGCGGCCAGGCTGGAGCGCATCGTGGCGGCCAACGCGGTCATTGGCGGCTACCATGAGGGACGCAGGCAGGAGTTTCGCGCGATCTAGGGCGGGCCGGTGGGCGAGCACCACGCTCGCGATCGGATGCAATCCAGGCAGGCAGTCAAATCTGACGAACGGGAGGCGTGAATGAAGTGGATAATAGTTACGCTGCTGTTTCGCGTCGCGGTCACGGCGCTGGCCGTGTACGCCTACCTCGGGGGCCAGTGCCCGGCGCAGGGGTGCCCGGCGTGCAAACTGGTGGGCAAGTAGCTGCGGCGGGCGCACGCGGGAGCGCGGCGGGCGCGCAGATAGGCCTCACTCCCGGGCTCGCAGCTCGTCGCGTATCTCCATCAGGATCCGGCCAAGCATGTTGCGGCCGGATCCGTCGCCGCCGTCGCCCCAGTACCCGTCCCGCTCCGTATGCTCGACAAGGACCGCGTCGCCGGTTCCAAGCAGGATATCGCGCAGCTCCGCGTGCTGCGTGAACTTCGCGCACGGCCTCGCGCATGATGTCGTCCTTCACCTGCTCCCAGTCCGGCCTGAGCGGGCGATTACGATCGCGCCCAATGCGCGCGGCGATCGTTGGCGACTCTTGCCGGCGGATCGCCTCTTCGTGCTCTGTTCCAGCGAACTTCTGGCCCTGGAAGTAGTGCTCCGACGTCGGCCAAGTCTTTCCCGCGATCTGCATCGGATATCTCGCGAAGTTTGAGAAGCACCCGTGCTCGTCCCTCGTGATGTAGAAGTGGATCCGCGTTACCGTTGGTGCGCCTCATTAGAAGCTCTGGCGCAGCTTATCGACGTCGTCGAGGCACGTGATGTCTTTGGTCACCGGGCTCTCCGGATCGTCGCTGGGCGGCAGCTTATAGTAGAGCGACCCAATCATCCGGCTCGTCATCTTGCGCAGCCGGCTCCGCTCGAGCTCGGCGTCCGGCGGGTCGCCGAAGAAACTTGGATTGAAGCGCGCCGTAGAGATGATCGCGCCGACGGGAAATTCTCGTTCACCGCGTCGCGCGAAGAGATAATTGAGGCCCTGGCCGCGGCTGTTCAGGTCGCTGTCGATAACGCCGATGACACACGCGGAGCTCCCTCCGTGCGAGTCCACGATCGGCTGCGTGTAGCGCCGGATCAGCATGTTCACCATGTCGTCTGCGGAAACCTGGTCCGTGCCGACTATGGCCGCATCCGGCGGGACCCTAAACCTTTCCAGCTCCATCACCTGGATTCTGAGGTGCTCTCGATAATACTGCGCAAGATCGTCTATTTTCGCCTGAGGCGTATTTCCGACTGGTACCAGAAATAGATTGCCTGATACGTATGCCCCTGGCGGAGGCGCCAGCGACCCGTCGTCATGGACAGCGATGTCC
>DATGJU010000015.1:0-2264 GCA_035295045.1 Chthonomonadaceae bacterium | reverse complement strand
GTCCGGGGTCGGCGTCAGCAGGATGAGCCGAACGCCCTTCGCCTGCGCCGCGGCGATCATCGAAAGCCAGGCCGCGCGCGCCCGTTCCAGGCCTAGTCCGCGATCGTTCAGCGCGTAGTCGATCGTCACGACGTCCGGCCGGCGCGCGAGTACGTCCGCCTCGAACCGCGCCGCGCCGGACACCGAGTTCTCGCCGCCGATCGCCGTTACGATGACATTGATAACTGCGTGCGGGAACCGCTCCGCCAGCCCGGCGTGCAGCAGGTGCGGGTAGGCGTCGAAGGTCCGGACCTCCGGCGTCTTGAAGTAGCCCGCTGGCACGCTGTGGCCATGGCATACGACATAGACGGTCCGGTTCCTCGGCCAATCGGTGCGGCAGACCTTGACGATGTCGGCAAGATAGGTGGCCCGGTCCGCCACAGCGGGCGGTCCAGCAGGCTGGGCGCCCACCGCCGGCAGCGCAGCGGCCAAAACAACTGCGGCCGTGACTACCGCGACGGCGAATGTGTTGATACTTACCATGACGCTTCTCAGAGTCTGGTCGCGGATGGACTGGGCAACGTTTCCCGCCGGACCGGCCAGTTTCCTGCTGGACTGGCCACGCCGCGGGCAGTGCCGCAGCCGTACGGCGGCGATACCGGCGCAGGTCGCGGACGACCCTGCGGCGCGCGGGCAGGCGCAACTCTGATCTGCCGCACTGCGGCGATACGGTCGCAAGCCGAGTACCGATTCGGCGCGCCGGCCGGTCGCTGCCCGAGCGCGCGCCACGCGCGGCGCCCTCGTATCGAGTGCCGTGCAGCTCCGCGCACCTTGACGCCCCTCCGCGCTCACGCCATAATAGAGCGTCATGCCCCACACCAAGGAAGCTCTCGAGGCGGAAATCGCCGATAGGATGCGCGCCGAGCAGGCGCTGCGCGACTCCGAGTCGCTCTACCACTCCCTGGTCGAGAGCCTCCCGATGAACGTCTTCCGGAAGGACCTCGAGGGCCGGTTCACGTTCGCCAACTCCATGTTCCTCAAGACGCTCGGGCGCAGGCTCGAGGAGGTGATCGGCAAGACCGATTTCGACTTCTTCTCGAAGGAGTTGGCCGAGAAGTATCGCAAGGACGACCAGAGAGTCATCGACACGCGCGAGACGTTCGAGGATGTCGAGGAGTACCTCGTCCATGGCGAAACGCACTACGTCGAGGTGCTGAAGACGGCCGTCGTCGACGCGGTCGGCGCCGTCGTCGAGACGCAGGGCATCTTCTGGGACATCACTGCCCGCAAGCGCGCCGAGCAGGCGCTGCAGGTGAGCGAGGAGCGGTACGAGCTGGCCGTTCGCGGCTCGCAGGACGGGCTGTGGGACTGGAACGTCGCGACCGGCGAGATCTACTACTCGCCGCGCATGAAGGCCCTGTTGGGCTACAGCGACGACGAAGTGCCGAACACGATCGCCGCCTTCGAGACCCGCCTGCATCCTGCCGACCGGGACCGCGTGCGCTACTGCCTGAAGGCGCACCTGGCGGGCCGCATGCCCTACGACGTGGAGTATCGCCTGCGCACCAAGCACGGCGAATATCGCTGGTTCCACGCCCGCGGCCAGGCCATCTGGAATGAGCGCGGCAAGCCGGTCCGCGCGGCCGGCTCCGTGACGGACATTACCGATAAGAAGCGCGCCGAGTGCCGCCTGAACGGCCAGTTCGCGGTAACGCGCGTGCTCGCCGATGCCTCCACGCTCGGCGAGGCGGCGCCGCGGCTCCTGCGCGCCATCTGCGAGAGCGCGGAGTGGGAGGTCGGCGCGATCTGGATCGTCGATCGCAGTGCGGACAGGCTTCGCTGCCTGGACGTCTGGTTGGCCGAAGGCGCGCGGGCGGACGCGTTCGACAAGCAGTCCCGGCGCATGGCCTGTGAGCGCGGCAGCGGGCTGCCGGGCCGCACCTGGAGCGCCGCGGAGCCGACCTGGGTCGCGGACCTCGCGAACGATCCCGACTTCCCGCGCAAGATGGCGGCGCTCACCGCCGGACTGCGCAGCGGCTTCGCGTTCCCCATCCTGTACGGCGGCGAGGTCACCGGCGTCATCGAGTTCTTCAGCCGCGAGGCAGGGCAGCCGGACGCCGATCTGCTCTCGATGATCGGCGCGCTCGGCAGCCAGGTCGGGCAGTTCATCGCGCGCCGGAGGGCCGAGCGGGACCTGCAGGCGGCCAAGGAGGCGGCGGAGGCCGCCACGATCGCAAAGAGCGAGTTCCTGGCCAACATGAGCCACGAAATCCGGACGCCGATGA
>DATGJU010000014.1:0-11902 GCA_035295045.1 Chthonomonadaceae bacterium | reverse complement strand
TGCGGCGCAGCGGAAGACCGGAATGTGGGGTCCGACCACGGGCGGCGAGGAGAGTGGAGATGGGGGTGGAAAGAGGCATGATTGGGATCGCGCTCGGCGTGGTATCCGGTATTGCGGTCATGGCGGGATGCGCTCCAAGCGCGAGGGATACGGCTCAAACGGCTCCGCCAGCTCCGGCGGCGGCTCCGCCCGCGCCACCAAAGCGCGATTTGCACCAGATCGCAATATCGCGGGCATCGCTGGGCTTCAGCTACCTCGACGGCGACGTGGACGAGGCCGTGACCTGTTTCCGCGACGCGCACGAACTCGAGCCGGCGAACCGTGACTTCACGCTAAACTACGCGCTCGCCTTGAAGTCCGCCGGACGCGTGCGAGAGGCGATACCGCTCTGGAAGTCGCTGCAGGCCGGCAACGACGATGCCGGGCGGACGTCGAGAAAGCTCCTCGTAATCTATCGCGTTCCGGCGAAGGGCACGCGCGCCCGGAAGCCGAGACGCAGCGCAGCAGAGTAATTTCTAAGCAATATTTACTTAAGCCCCTTGACAAATTCGGCCGTGGTTGGTAGAATGCGCCAATTCTACAATGTCGCGTGTTTCCGGAACCCCGCATGCACTCCTTTGCCAACGCTCCGTCCCTGATCCAGCCCTCGCTATTGAGCCGCATGAACGAGCGGCAGGTCCTGCGCGCCATCCAGTCCCACGGGCCGATGTCTCGCGCGGAGGTTGCCCGGTTTGCCGGCATCAGTGCGCCGACCGCCTCCAAGGCGGTCGAGTCCCTTCTGCGCGGCGGATGGCTCGAAGAGGGAGAGGCGCCGGAGCTTGGGCGCGGCCGGCCGGCGCGCAAACTGCGGCTGCCCAGCAGCTCCGCGCAGGTGCTCGGCCTGGTGATCGACGCCGATCAGTGCCGTGTTGTCTCCGCCGGCCTGGACGGCGCGCTCTGCGGCGAGGGCCACCTCTTTCCCACGCCTGCCACTTACGCGGAGCTTTTGGACAGGGCCGAGGCGCACGCACTTCGGCTCATCGGCCAGACCGGCGTCCGGTCGGTTGGCATGGGGATCAGCATGCCCGGCCTGATCGACTGTCTGCAGCAGAACGGCATCCTCTCGCCCAATGTGCCTATCACGAACGGGCACGCGCCTGCCGCCGACCTGTCCGCCCGGCTCGGCATCGACGCGGTCCTGGTACAGGAGGCGCACGCGCTCTGCCTCGCGGAGCGGTACTACGGCTGTGCCCGCGGCCCGGACAACTTCGCGATGCTGGACGCGACTACCGGTGTCGGACTGGGCGTAATGAGCGGCGGCCAACTCCTGACAGGCAACCGCGGCCTGGCGGGCGAGGTGGGGCACATAACGGTGGTCGGCGACGGCCGGCAGTGCGGATGCGGCAACCGGGGATGCCTGGAAACCGTCGCGTGCGACGCGGCGGTCGCGGCGGCGCTCTCGCGCCGGCTGGCGCGGCGCGTAACCGTGCAGGAGATCGTCGAGAGCCTTGCAAACCGTTTCGGGGGCCGAGAGCGCCCTCCTGGCGGCACGGTCCCGGACGCCGCCGGCGCGCGCCGCGATGCGGATGCCGCCCCGGAAGCGGCCGTGCTGGACGGAGACGCCGTGACGAGCGCGACGGATTCCATGGTCGAGTACGTCGCGATCGGCGTGGCCGCGGTCATCAATCTCTTCAATCCTTCCACGCTGTTCGTCCACAGCAGGATCCTCCAGGCCGCCGAGCCTCTCTTCGCCCGCGTGGTCGATGCGGCCGGCCGGCGCGCGCTCGCGCCCTCCTTTGCGGACTGCAGGATCGTGCTGGCACGCGGCAGCAAGCGGCAGGGAGCGGTCGCGGCAATCATCGAGCACCTGCTGAGCGGCCTGGTCCCGGTGCAGATGCGAGACAACCACTACCTCGGCGGCGCAGCGCCTTCGACAAGCGCCGTGAATGCGCCGGTAGAGCGGAATGCAGTGGTGGCGCGATGAGCGGCGGCGCGCTTATGGCAGGCATCACGGCCTGGATTGCAGGGATGCGCCGCCTTCTGGTCAAGGCGTACTGCCCGGAGCGGCGTCTCTCACGCTCCGGCGGAGCGGACCGAGCGCGCGGATCGGAGGACTTGCGCCGGACGAGCGCCTCGGAGCACGCAGGCAGCGCATGCCGCAGACGCGCCATCCCAATGATGTGGCGCGCGCTGCTGCCCGTGGCCTTTGCGCTCGCCGGGCCGTCAGCGCGCCCGGCGTTGGCGCAGCAGAAATCTGTGACACAGCCCGCCGGCCCGGCCCGGACGGACGGCTACAGCGTACTCTCCCGCCGGTGCCTCTCATGCCATAGCGGCGCGAAGCCGGCCGGCGGGCTGGATCTGGCGACGCGGGCCGGACTGGTGAAAGGCGGCGCGTCCGGCCCGGCGCTTGCGGCCTCGTCGGAGCAGAGCCTCCTGCTCAAGGCGGTCCGCTACGCGGGACCGCAGATGCCGCCGTCCGGACGGCTGGCGCAGAGCGAGATCGACACGATGGCGCGGTGGATCAAGGAGGGCGCCGCCTACCCTGCCGGCGCGAATCCCGCCGAGCCTACCGGCCATCTCGTGCCGCCCGCCGTGACTCCGGAGACGATGCGCTTCTGGTCGTTCCAGCCGGTGCGCCGGTCGAAAACGCCCGCCGTCAAGGACCGCGCCTGGGCGCGCAATCCGATCGACGCCTTCGTGCTGAGCAGGCTGGAGGCCGGCCATCTCGCGCCGAACGGTCCGGCGTCGCGCGCGGCGCTGATCCGGCGGGCCAGTTACGACCTGACCGGCCTTCCGCCGACGCCGGAGGCCGTGCAGGCGTTTGTGGCGGACCGCTCGCCGGACGCGTACGAGAAGGTGATCGACCGGCTGCTGGCCTCGCCGCAGTACGGTGAGAAGTGGGGCCGTCACTGGCTCGACCTGGTCCACTTCGCGGAGACGAACAGCTACGAGCGGGACGGCGTGAAGCCGAACGCCTGGCGGTACCGCGACTACGTGATCGACTCGCTCAACGCCGACAAGCCGTACGACCAGTTCATCAGGGAGCAGCTTGCCGGCGACGAGCTGCCCGGCCGCACGCCGGAGATGCTGATCGCGACCGGCTACTATCGACTCGGCATATGGGACGACGAGCCGGTTGACAGGGAGCAGGCCTACTACGACGATGTGGACGATATCGTTCGGACCACGGCAGAGACGTTCCTCGGGCTGACGGTGGGTTGCGCGCGGTGCCACGACCATAAGATCGACCCGATCCCGCAGAAGGACTACTATAGCTTCGTCTCCTTCTTTGCGGGAGTGAACCGGTATGGCCCGCAGTGCCAGCGGCCGATCGCGCCGGCAGCGGAGGTGCGCAAGGGGCAGGGGGAAGTCGCGGCGCACGGGGCGCTCGTCCAGGCGAACGCCGCCGAGATTGCGGCGATCGAGTCGAAGGTCGCGGCGGACTTTTCGCCCGTCGAGCGCGAGGAGTTCCGGACCGACGCCTCGCGCATCCCGATCGTCAAGAAGCGCGTTGGCCGGCTGCTTACAGCCCCGGAGTTCGATCGCTATCTCGCCCTGAAACGGACCGAACGCGACCTGCGCGTGTTCAGGCCTGGCGCGCTCGATACGGCGCTCTGCGTGACGGAGGACCCGAAGCCGCGCGTGACGCACGTGCTGATGCGGGGAAACGCCCATGCCGAGGGCGACGTCGTCCAGCCGGCCTTCTTGTCGGTGCTGAGCCCGCCGCAGCCGGAGATCGCGCCGGCCGCGGAGTCGTGCGGGCGGCGGATCGCGCTGGCGAAGTGGATCGCGAGCCCGGCGAACCCGCTGACGGCGCGCGTGATGGCAAATCGGCTCTGGCAGTACCACTTCGGCCGCGGCATCGTGCGAACGTCGAGCAACTTCGGCTTCCAGGGCAGCGCGCCCACGCATCCGGAGCTGCTGGACTGGCTGGCGTCGGAGCTCGTCGCGAACCACTGGCGGCTCAAGCCGCTGCACCGGATGATAATGCTGTCGAGCACGTACAGGATGTCGTCGGCAGTGAATTCCGCGGCCCTGGAGCGAGACCCAGAGAACGGCCTGATGTGGCGCTTCGACATGCGCCGGCTGGAGGCCGAGGAGATCCGCGACTCCATCCTCGCGGTAAACGGCAGCCTGAACCTTCAGCGTGGCGGGCCGGGCGTGTTCACGGAGATACCGGCCGTCGTGCTGGCTGGCCAGTCGCGCCCCGGGGACGGGTGGGGCAAGTCGCCCGAGGATCAGCGGAACCGGCGAAGCGTCTACATCCACGTCAAGCGGTCGCTGATCACGCCGATGATCGCCGGTTTCGACGGACCGGAGACGGACTTTACCTGCCCGGTCCGGTTCGCCACGACCCAGCCGACACAGGCTCTCAGCCTGATGAACAGCGAGTTCATCAACGCCGAGGCGCGCAAGTTCGCCGCGTACCTGCGGAAGACCGCGGGGCAGGACGCCGAATCGCAGGTCCGTGAGGCGCTGCGCCGCGTGATGCAGCGCGAGCCGAATTCGACCGAAGTCGCCCGCGGCGTCTCGCTGATCCACGGGCTGGAGCAGTCCGACCACGTGGCGCCGGACGCGGCGCTGGCCGCGTTCTGCGTAGTTGCCTATAACCTGAACGAGTTCGTGTACGTGGAGTAACGCGGGACCGATAGTCACCCGGCGCGGCAATATATCCCTCCGTGGACTTCATCGCTCCCAAGGAGTAGAATGTAGCGCTGCTATCCTGATGTCTGACGGAGACGGACATGGTCGATGCACCTACCAATTTGATAAGTCTGAACGAGCGGGGCGTCGCGTACATTACCGGCACGCGAATGAAGGTCGCGGAGATCGTCCGCGAAACCACTAAGCTCGCTTACAGTCCCGAGGAAGTCCTTGAGGCCCACCCTCATCTGACGCTGTCGCAGGTCCATGCAGCGCTCAGCTACTATTACAGCCACCGCGACGAGATCGACGCGTTTCAACGCGAGCAGGACTCCTACTTCGAGGAGTTCTGTGAGCAGAATGAACCGCGCGTTAGCCGCAAAGAACTCGAGGCACGACGCAACCGCGCCCGAGCGGGCATTTCGGACGAGTCGCCCTCCTTCGCGCAAATCAAAGAGGAAGGCGGACAATACAGTTAAGGTACTCTTCCGGCGACTGGCATTCGCTAATCAGCTCCAGGTCGTCGATGCACTGCCGGACTGTCGCTCGCAGCTTGTGCGCATAGATCAGGCCTGCGAAGTCGGTGCCAGTGCGCAGACAGCGCTCCGCGATCCGCAACATGTCCTCGTCCTGGCTGAGGAGCACGCGGCCTAACTCGGAGGCGCGCTGAAAGACCAGAGCGTCGTCAATTGCGTTCCGCCGGTCCTCGGACGCAGTCACAACATCGATTTTTCGCGAACGGAGACCGCGCAGTATCTTACCATCAATGTTTTCATCGGCGTAGAATGGGATCATTTGCTCGGTCTACCATACGTCTTTAGAACCGCGGACCGCGTGGGCCATCGTCTGCGTGCAACCCAATGGAAGTGTCGACGGCCATTCTACCGCAACAGGAGCGGATTGAACGTGAACAACCAAACGGACGGGCGCGCAGAGTTAGCGATCCGAGGTACGGCGCGCCGCGGAGTGCCTTGCGGCCGCACGCGGCGGCAGTTCTTGTGGGAGGCGGGCGCGGGATTCGCGGGCACGGCGCTCGCCGGGATGCTGGATGCCGGCTTCTTCGCGCAGCAGGCGCACGCGGCGGACGGCGTAACCGGCTGGCGAAATCCTCTGGCGCCGAAACGGCCGCACTTCACGCCAAAGGCGAAGAGCGTCATCTTCCTATACATGTATGGCGGCCCAAGCCATATCGACACGTTCGACTACAAGCCGGCCATGAAGGGAATGGACGGCAAGACCGTCCACGTCGCGACGTTCGGGCGCGGCGGCCACAAGGACGTGGGCAGGATCGTCGAGCCGAAGTGGAGCTTCAAGCAGTACGGCCAGTGCGGCAAGTGGGTCAGCGATCTGTTCCCGCATCTGGCGACCTGCGTGGACGACATCGCGTTCATCCACTCGATGACGGCCGATTCGCCGATTCACGGCTCCGCGATGCTGCAGATGAACACGGGCAAGATTCTGAGCGGCAGCCCCTGCATCGGCTCGTGGGTGAACTACGGCCTGGGCACGATGAACGCGAACCTGCCTGGTTTCGTGGTGATGCTCGATCCGCGCGGCGGTCCCATCAGCGGGGCGAAGAACTGGTCCAGCGGCTTCATGCCGGCGACCTACCAGGCGACCGTGATGAGTTCCGGCGCGACCCCGATCCTCGACCTGGATCGCCCCGCCGAAGTCACGGACGCTGAGCAGCGCCGCATGCTGGACGCCCTGCAGGCGTATAACGGCGAGCACGAGACGCTCCATCCCGGTAACAGCAGCCTGGCGGCGCGCATCGCCTCTTACGAGCTGGCCTACCGGATGCAGTCCGCCGCACCGGCCGCCGTGGACATCGTGCGCGAGCCGGATCACGTCAAGCAGATGTACGGCCTGGGCGATGCCCGTACGCATGTATTCGGGCGGCAGTGCCTGATGGCCCGCAGGCTTGTGGAGAACGGCGTTCGGTTCATCCAGGTCTATAGCGGCGGCAACCATGTCGACACGACCTGGGACGCGCACAACGATCTGCAGGAGAACCACAACCTGCACGCCGGCGAGACCGACAAGCCGATCGCGGGCCTGCTGAAGGACCTGAAGCAGCGCGGCATGCTGGAGGATACGCTGGTGGTCTGGGGCGGCGAGTTCGGCCGCCAGCCGACGGCCGAGTACGCCACCGGCACCGGCCGCGATCACAACGCCTATGGCTTTACCATGTGGATGGCGGGCGGCGGCGTCAAGGGCGGCGTCAGCGTCGGCACGACGGATGAGCTGGGCAGCAAGGCGGTGGACGACGTGTACCACGTGAAGCACCTGCACGCCACCATCCTGCACCAACTCGGGTTCGATCCAAACCGTCTCTCCTACTTCTACAGCGGCCTCAACCAGAAGCTCGTCGGCGTCGAAGCGGTCGAGACAATCCGGCAGATACTGGCCTGACCTACCCCCAACCCCCTCCCGCAAGCGGGAAGGGGCAAATGCATGCTCTGGCCCCTCCCCTCCCGCATGCGCACCCAGAGGGTGCCCGGGGCGAATTCGAATACTCCCCCTTCCCTGCGAGCCGGGTGCCCGCGCGCGGGCGTGAGCGAATCAGGGAATGCGGGTACCCGCATGCGGGTGGTGGGGGTTGGGTCCCGCAGGAGTTCTCGTGCGCAAGGGCGAATCCATTCGACGTGGATTCGTCCTCACTTCGTTCGCATTACCACGATTACGGAGAACCTCGATGACGATAGGACTCGGAGCATTGGCGGCCATTCTCGCACTGGGAGCGGCGCCGGCGTCTCCGGCAGGAGAAAAAGCGATGGCAGCGGCGCCGGCACGGGCTTCGGTGGTCAAGACGGCATTCGGCAAGACGCCGGACGGCAGGCAGGTGAGCCTCTTCACCCTGACGAACGCGAACGGCATGGTGGCGAAGATCACGGACTACGGCGCGATCCTGACGGAGCTGCACACACCGGACCGCAATGGCAAGATGGGCGACGTGGTGCTCGGATTCGATAACCTGGACTCCTATCTCAAGGGACACCCGTTCTTCGGCGCCACCGTCGGCCGCTACGCGAACCGCATCGCGAAGGGCAAGTTCACGCTGGACGGCAAGGAGTACACGCTCGCGGTCAACAACGGGCCGAACCACCTCCACGGCGGCACGGTGGGATTCGACAAGGTCGTATGGGCTGCAAAGCCCGTGCGCCGGACCGATGGTCCGGCCGTCGAGTTCCACTACCTCAGTAAGGACGGCGAGGAGGGCTATCCGGGAAACCTGGACGTAACGGTTGTCTATACGCTGACCAACAAGAACGGGCTCCGCATCGACTACACGGCCACCACGGACCAGGACACGGTCTGCAATCTCACCAATCACAGCTACTTCAATCTTGGCGGCCAGGGCGACATTCGCCGCACGGAGCTGATGCTGAACTGCGACAAGTTCGTGCCCGTGGACGATACGCTCATTCCAACGGGCGAGCTTCAGTCCGTGAAGGGCACGAACATGGACTTCACGACGATGCACCCGATCGGCGACCATCTCGACGAGGTGGGCAAGGACCCGACGGGCTACGATCACTGCTACGTGGTCAATGGCGGCGGCAAGAAGCTGACGCTGGCGGCCAAAGCCTACGACCCGACGTCCGGACGCGAGATGACGGTCTACACGACCGAGCCGGGCATCCAGCTCTACACGTCCAACTTCCTGGACGGCACGAACGTCGGAAAGGGCGGCCAGGTCTACCAGAAGCACGCCGCCTTCTGCCTGGAGGCCGGCCGTTTCCCGGACACGCCCAATCACCCGAAGTTTCCGTCCGCCGAGCTGCGCCCCGGCGAGACCTACCGCCAGCGGACGGAGTACGTCTTCTCGGCCCGGTGAGCCCTGCGCTACAGAGTAACCGCCGGCCCCGCCGGTGCGGTGCGACACGGATCGGTGCGGACGATTCAATGGCGTGTTCCGTCACGTTCGGCGGTCAGAGGAGGATCTCTTGGAAGTCAAATATGGAATCGGCCGCGGCCGCGCAATGGCTGCGGCGCTCTTCTCGGGCGCTGCGCTTCTGGCGGCAGTCGTAAACCTTGCTGCCGCGCAGACGAGCGACCGTGATGCGAAGCCTGTCGAGGTGGTGCGGCAGAAATTCGCCATGGGGGACGAGTCGCGATACAAGCTGGACCTGAAACTGAATGTGCGGGGAGCCAATGGCGGCCAGGCCGTTATCGCCAAGATGCAGTTCAAGCAGACCTGCTCGGACGTTAAGCCGACCGGCGCGCACACGCTGACCGACGTATTCGAGGCCGCCGGGCTGAAAATGGCATCGACGCCGGAAGCCGCGGTCGCGGCAGACGAGATGGACATGCTGGCGTCGCTTCCTGTCGTGACGCTCGTAACCGACGCCGCAGGGGCCGCGAGTATCTCGTTTCAGGGTGGAACAGACCACGGCAATGCTGATCTGGGCGGCATACTCCAGCAGTTTGCGGCGTCTTCGGAAGCGTTCCGGCCGCCGCGTCCAGTCAAAGTAGGAGATAAGTGGAAACTCGCGTATGCAAATGCCAACAAGCTGATCGGCGCAGGGAAGATCGACGGCGACGCGGAGCTGCTTGGCACAGAGGCAGTCGGAACGGTCAAGACGTTGAAGATTCATATCAAGGCAGGCGATCCGCCGACCGGGGATCCACCGAAGCCTGGCTTCGAAGGCATCGTGAATCTCGATCCGGCGACGGGCCGCGTAGTCAAACTGACGCAGAAGGGCAGCGGCGAATTTGCCGGCGGCTCGGCCTCTGTCGAGCTAACGATTACACTGGTCGATAGCCAGAAAGTAAGGCTGTAATGCAGATCGTTACCTGCCGTCGCATCAAAATGCGGGGCCGCGCGCAGGACTCCGAATGACCGCCATGCGATGGACGGGCGTCTTCCCAGCCGTCACGACTCAGATGCGGCGCGACCAGTCGCTGGACCTGGAGGCGACGGCGCGGCACATTGAGGCGCTCATCGATTCCGGCGTGCAGGGACTGGTGATGCTCGGCTCGCTGGGCGAGAACACCCTGCTGGAGCCTGAGGAGAAGCGGTCCGTAGTGCGCATGGCGAAGGAGGTCGCGGCCGGGCGGGTACCGGTCCTGAGCGGCGTCGCCGAGTTCAGCACCGCGGCCGCGTGCCGATATGCGCGCGAGATGGAGGCGCTGGGCGCTGACGGCCTGATGGTGCTGCCGGCGATGGTCTACAAGGCGCAGCCGGAGGAGGCCCTGACGCACTTCCGGACCGTGGCGCGCTCGACGGGCCTGCCGATCATCGTCTACAACAACCCGATCGCCTACTACGTGGACCTGACGCCGAGGATGTTCGAGACACTGGCCGACGAGCAGAACCTCGTGGCGATCAAGGAGTCGTCGGGCGACGTGCGGCGGGTGACGGACATCATCAACCAGGTTGGGGATCGGTACACGCTCTTTGCCGGAGTGGACGACCTGATCCTGGAGAGCGTCCTGCTCGGCTCCGAGGGCTGGATCGCCGGCGCCGGGCTGGCCTTCCCGCGCGAGAACCAGCGGCTCTGGGAGCTGGCTGTCGCCGGACGGTGGGAGGAGGCTCGCACGCTCTACCGCTGGTTCATGCCGCTGCTCCATCTCGACATACCGATCAAGTTCGTCCAGTACATAAAGCTCGCGATCCAGGAGTGCGGGCTCGGCGCGGAGTGGGTCCGCGCCCCGCGGCTGCCGCTTGAGGGCGGGGAGCGCGCGCGCATCCTGGAGATCATCCACGCGGGAATGGACTCGCGGCCCGACCTGGGCTCCGCGCGGCCGAACCATGGGCGCTAGCCGCAGCGTTGCTCTCGCGCACCGGGAACATCCTGAACGCAATCGGCCGGTCGGGCGGCGCGGCGCGCTCCCGATGGGCCGAGGATGCGGGCGGCGCCGCGGGAGAGAGCAGGCGCAATGAAACGAGGGCAGGGCGGGGCCGCGCCCGGAGGCGACAGGCTGATCCGCGAGATACCGACGATCCAGCGCTACGCCCGCCATAACGAGGCCGACGATTTCCGGTTTCGTGCCTTCCTCAAGAGCTCGAACCGCCCGACGGCCGAGACGGACCGAATCGTACGCGAGACGACCGACGAAGTGTGGCGGCAGATCGACTGCACCACCTGCGCCAACTGCTGCCGAACGCTTCAGGTCCTGGTGGACGCCGCGGATATCGCCCGGCTGGCCGCCCGGCTGGGCATGACGGCCGTTGCATTCGAGCGCAGGTATGTTCAGACCGAGGCGGACGGGACGCGGTCACTCCGCGAGTCGCCGTGCGCCTTCCTCGGCGAGGATAACCGCTGCACCGTGTACGAGGACCGCCCGCAGTCGTGCCGCGACTTCCCATACCTGTACGAGCGGCACTTCACCGCGAGATCGTTCATGATGATCGACAACACGGCGCTCTGCCCGATCGTCTTCAACGTGTGGCAGGCACTGAAGCGGCGGCTTGGGTTCAGAAGGCGCTCGCGCTAGGCGGGGAGCATTGCGGCCCGCCGGCGGCCAAATCGGGAAGCCCGGAGCTGCGCTTGGCGCGGAGGCGATGCCGTTGGTGAAGACGACCGAGAGTGCGGCCGGGCGGCCCCGGTCAGTCCCCGGATTGAGCCTGTCCACCTACTCGATCCTCGTGGCGACCGGCGCATTCGCCACGACGTTCGCGCAGCAGCGCGTCCTCGCAAAATATCCGACCACGTTTCTCCTGAAGGACCACCTGCATCTCGGCAAGGAGCAGGTCGCCGTCTTTTTCTTCTGGGCGACCTTCGCGTGGAACATCAAGCCGCTTGCAGGCATCTTGACCGACGCGTTTCCGCTGTTCGGCACGCGCCGCCGATCCTACATGGCGCTCGGCTCGATAGGCGCCGCGCTCTGTTGGCTCACGATGGCCCTCTTCCCAAGCGACTACCGGATGCTGCTCGGCACCTGCGTCGCGATGAACGTTGCAACGGTACTGGCCAGCACGGTCATGGGCGGACTGATGGTCGAGGCCGGCCATACCTTCGGGGTATCGGGCCGGATTTCCGCGCTGCGCCAGGTCGTACAGAGCATCGCGGGCATCTGCGCCCCCCTCATCGGCGGCTATTTCGCCGGCAGCCTCCTGGGCTGGACGAAGACCACGGTGGTAGGGGCGGCTTCCGTCGCGGCGCTCGCCGTAATCACGCTGATCTATCTTCGCGAGCCGCGGACGGCGCGCAGCGAACCGCTCCAGGCTTTCGCACCGCGCCAATCCGTTTCACCGGTGGTCTGGATCGGGATTATTGCCGCCTCGGCGACTGTGCTGCACCTCCTGCGGCTGGGCGAGGAGATGCGAACGATC
>DATGJU010000013.1:0-7168 GCA_035295045.1 Chthonomonadaceae bacterium | reverse complement strand
CCTGCCCCCGGACGATAAGATGTCCGGCACGATAGCCACGAGCCTTCTCGCGATCGGCAACTGGGGCAACGGCGACGCGGACAAAGACAAGATACTCACCGACATCGCGGACGACCAGGTCGACATCGTCAGCCGGGGCTTCATGGGGATAACCATCGGCTGCGCCCGCTGCCACGACCACAAGTTCGACCCGATCACCACCAAGGACTACTATGGCCTCGCCGGCATATTCTTCAGCACGCACATCCTGCCGAAGCTGACGCCCAAAGGCGCGGGCGAGACGCCGCTGCGGGTCCCGCTGGAGACGGCGGCGGACAGGCAGCGCCGCGCCGACTACACGGCCCGGCTTGCACTGCTGGACAAGCAGGTCACGACCGACCGCGCTGAAGCCCTGAAATCCTATGCGCGCAGCATGCTGCCGGAGACGGCGAAGTACCTGACGGCGGCATGGGAGGTTGGGCGCCTGCCGAGGGGACAGGGAACTACGCTGGCGCAGTTCGCCGCGGCGCGCGGTCTGAGGCCGTACGCGCTGCGGCAGTGGCGCGACTATCTCAGTAACAACGACTACAGGCTGATGGCCTCAACGTTCGAGAAGCCGATGGGCGTCGAGGGCGTCTACGGGTATCACGGCCCGGCGGACCTGCCGAGCCTCACCGTCAATACGAACGCCGAAGCGAAGACCATCCTGACTTTCACGCTTCCGCCACGGTCCGTCTGCGTCCATCCCGGTCCTGTCAGCGGCGCGGCGGTCGGGTGGAGAAGTCCGTTCACCGGAGCCGTTGAAATCACCGGTGGCGTGGTGGACGCGGATCCGGCCTGCGGCAACGGCATCGAATGGATGCTCGACCGTCGCGGCCGGAACGGCCCGGAGTCGCTGGCGCTGGGCGCGTTCGAGAACGGCGGCAGCCAGGAGTTCGCGAAAGGCAAGGGCGGCGGCTCCCTCTCGCGCATCGAGATCCGCGAAGGCGACAGCATCGAGATCCTGGTGCTGCCCAAAGGCGAGTATTCGTGCGATACAACCCTCGTGAACCTCACGATACGCGAGGTTGGCGGGACCAGGACCTGGAGTCTTGCACAGGACGTGCTCGCAGATGCGCGCCGGGTCAATCCGCACGCGGACCGGTACGGAAACGCCGACACCTGGCGTTTCTACGACATGGCCGACAGCAAGCGCGCCGCCGGCGCGGCCGCGCTCGATCCGCTTCTCGCCGCCTGGCGCGCGGCCGTCGGCCCGCTCGACGCGCGGCCGGACAGCCCCGCGGGCGCCCGCACCGCGGTCGATAGGGCCGCAGCAGAGTTCCAGGCAAAATTCGCGCTGGACGACTCCCGTTCGCCGTTCTGGATCACCCGGCCTGAGGATGAGGACGTCCTTCCGGCGACGGTCCGCGAGCGGCTGTCCCACGAGGCCGCCGAGCTGGACGCGTTGCGCAAGAGCGCGCCGCCTCCCGTGATCTACGCGAACGGCGCCCAGGAGGGCGGCGTCCCGGAGAGCCCGCACGCCGGCTTCCACGACGTGCGGATCCACATCCGCGGCAGCTATGCGCGCCTGGGTGACCTGGTCCCGCGCCGCTTCCCCGTGGTCCTGGCCGGCGACATCCAGCCGCCGATCACGCAGGGCAGCGGCCGGCTGGAGCTGGCGAAGTGGATCGCAAGCGATACTCACCCGCTCACGGCCCGCGTTATGGTCAATCGCATCTGGCAGCACCACTTCGGGCAGGGCATCGTCCGCACGCCAAGCAACTTCGGCAAGCTCGGCGAGCGGCCGACGAATCAGCCGCTGCTCGACTACCTGGCGACGGAGTTCGTCCATTCCGGGTGGTCGATCAAGCACATGCACCGCGCGATCATGCTGTCCGCAACCTACCAGCAGTCGTCCGTCGCGCCTGCGAAATCGCTGCTCGTGGACCCGGACAACCGGCTCTTCGGGCACATGAGCCGGATGCGCCTCGAAGCCGAAGCCCTGCGCGATAATCTGCTCGCAGTCTCCGGCAAGCTGGACGTCACGATGGGCGGCCCGGCATACAGGGACTTCAAGACGCCGCGCCGGACGCTGTACTACATGACGGTCCGGTCCGACCGTTCCGGCTTCGGTCCGCTCTTCGACGCCGCGGATCCCACCGCGACCATGGACCACCGGACCAACTCGAACGTGGCTCCGCAGGCGCTGTTCCTGATGAACGACCCGTTCGCGATCGCCGAGACGAAGCTTATCGCGCAGCGCCTGACCGCCGCCGCGCCGGACGATCCGGCACGTATCGCCGCCGCCTACCGCCTGCTCTACGGGCGGATCCCATTGCCCGCGGAAGCGAAGCTGGGCCTGGCGTTCCTGCAGCGGATGCGGGCGCGTCCGCAGGAAAAGACCGTCGCGATGGGGAAGGAAGCGAGCGGAACACTCGCCTGGGAGGCATACACTCAAATCCTGATGTGCGCCAACGAGTTCCTCTACGTCGATTGATCGCCTATAGCCGACGGCAGGGGCTTGCGCACTCCCACTGTTCGATCCGCGAGCGCGGGGCTCGGACGTCAGCCGCGGATTCCAATCCGCCGGGGAAACCATGAAACAGACCGACCCACGGCATAACAGAGCGCCGCTGCCCGTCAGCCGCCGCGAGATGCTTCAGATCTGCGGCGGCGGATTCGGCATGCTCGGCCTCACGGGCCTGCTCGCCGACCAGGCGCGCGCCGCCACAAACGCCAACCCGCTCGCGGTTCGATCGCCGCAGTTCCCGGCCCGGGCCAAGCGCGTCATATTCCTCTTCATGTCTGGCGGGCCGTCGCACGTCGATACGTTCGACCCGAAGCCGCGGCTGACCGCCGAATCCGGCAAGCCGCTGCCCTTTGCGAAGCCCTCGCTGGAGCGGACCAAGACCGGCAACCTGCTCGGCACGCCCTTCAAATTCAACCGGCACGGCCAGTCCGGGATCGAGGTAAGCGAGCTGTTCCCGCATGTCGGCGACTGCGTGGACGACATCTGTATCATCCGCTCGATGGTCGCGGACAATATCAACCACAACGGCGCGTGCCTCCAGATGAACACGGGCGAGCAGGCGTTCTCGCGGCCGAGTCTCGGCTCGTGGCTCACCTACGGCCTCGGCACCGAGAACCAGAACCTGCCCGGCTTCGTTGTCATCAGCCCCGCGCAGCCGGCGCAGGGCGCCCCGCTCTGGAGCTCCAGCTTCCTGCCGGCGGCCTTCCAGGGCACGCTCGTTAACGACCTGAAGAACCCTATCGCGAACCTGCACAATCCGGAGCTGGACCTCTCCGCGCAGCGCGATCAGCTCGACGTGCTCAAGCAGCTCAACCAGATTCACGCGGAGCAGCGGCAGCAGGACAGCCAGTTGAACGGACGTATCGCGGCGTTCGAGCTGGCGTTCCGGATGCAGACGCAGGCGTCGGAGGCGTTCGACGTCGAGAGCGAGAGCGACGCCACAAAGCGGCTTTACGGCCTGGACGAGAAGCCGACCGAGACGTTTGGCCGCCAGTGCCTCATGGCCCGTCGGCTCGTCGAGCGCGGCGTCCGCTTCGTGCAGGTCTACCACACGCAGACCGTGAAGCGCGCCAGCTGCCAGCTCTGGGACCAGCACGGCGGCCTGCGCACGGAGCTGCCGGCCAACTGCGCCGCGACGGACCTTCCGATAGCGGGCCTCATCAAGGACCTGAAGGGCCGAGGCCTTCTGGAGGACACGCTCGTAGTTTGGGGCGGCGAATTCGGCCGCACGCCGACCGCGGAGAACGCCGACGGCCGCGAGCACCATCCATTCGGCTTCACTATGTGGATGGCCGGCGGCGGCGTAAAGGGCGGCCAGGCCTACGGCGCCACGGACGAGTTCGGCTGGCACTCGACCGTAAATCCCGTGCACGTGCACGACCTGCACGCAACCATCCTGCACCTGATGGGCATCGACCACACCAAGCTGACGTTCCTGTACGGCGGCCGCAACTACCGCCTGACGGACGTGTACGGAAGTATTGTCAAAGACTTGATCGCGTGACGCCGGACGGTAATCGGTATTTGGTGTCGGGTGTTCGGCGCGGTTCCAATCGCCGTATGCCGAATACCGAACACCGAATACCGACGGATTCGAAGGAGCCGTGCTATGCCCTCCTCCACCCGCCGCCAGTTCCTCCACGCCTCCATCGCCGCCGGCGCCGCGGTGGCGCTGGCGCCGCAGCGCAGCTGTGCGCAGCAGATCAAGGGCGCGAACGGCAAGCTGAACCTCGGCATCGTTGGCGTGAACAACCGCGGCGGCGACAACCTGAACGGCGTGCAGGGCGAGAACATCGTCGCGCTCTGCGATATCGACGATAACTACCTTGCCGCGGCCAAGCAGCGCTTCCCGATGGCGGAGGCCTACAACGACTTCCGCAAAATGTTGGAGCGGAAGGACCTGGACGCGGTCGTCGTTAGCACCCCCGACCACTGCCACGCGCCCGCCACCGCGATGGCGCTCTCGCTGGGCATGCACGCCTATTGCGAGAAGCCGCTGGCCCACACCGTGTGGGAGGCGCGCCGGCTCGCGGAGCTCGCGAAGAGGCACAAGCGGGTAACGCAGATGGGCACGCAGATCCACGCCGAGAACAACTATCGTCGCGTGGTCGAGATCATCCAGAGTAAGGCGATCGGCGATATCCGCGAGGTCCATGTCTGGGCCGACCGCGTCTGGGCCGGAGGCGTGGTGCCGACCGATTCGCCGCCGGTCCCGCCGAATATCCACTGGGACCTGTGGCAAGGCCCCATTCCGGAGCGGCCCTACAGCCCGGTCTACCTGCCTGCCACCTGGCGCGGCTACTGGGCCTACGGCAACGGCACGCTCGGCGACATGGCATGCCACCACATGGACCTGCCCTATTGGGCGCTGAACCTGCGCTATCCCCTGCGCGTCTCGGCCGAAGGCCCGCCCGTAAACGCCGATACGACGCCCGCCTGGCTGGCGGTGCACTACGACTACCCGGAGCGGCCGGGACTACCGGCGGTCAAGCTCGCCTGGTACAACGGCGGCAAGCGCCCGCACTACTTCGCCGAGGGCGTCCTGCCGCGCTGGGGCGATGGGACCCTGTTTGTCGGCGAGAAGGGCATGCTGCTCGCCGACTACGGCCGCTACGTCCTGCTTCCGGAAAAGGACTTCGCCGACTACAAGCCGCCGACCCCGACGATTCCCGATTCGATCGGCCACCACAAGGAGTGGATCGAGGCCTGCAAGACGGGCGGCCCGACGACCTGTAACTTCGACTACTCCGGCGCGCTCTCGGAGGCCGTCCTGCTCGGCTGCGTAGCCTACCGCACCGGCGAGACCATCGACTGGGACCCGAAGGCGCTCCGCTGCCGCAAATCGGCCGCCGCGACGGCGATGCTTCGCGAGCCCTATCGCGAAGGATGGAAGATATAGGCGTCCGCGGGAACCGCGACACGCGTGCCCGCACACATTGAGGCGTCCGAAGGGCGCGCGCTGTTCGGACTCGACCCGGATAACTACGACGCTATCCGGCCGCCCTACCCCGAGCCGATCTTCGATCTACTACAGGCCACGAAGCGACCCGGGAAATCCTCGAGCAGCTCTCGTATCACGGGTCCGCCATGCGTGGCACAGTCCCCTACGCTGGGCATCGCCGCTCGCCTGCAAGACATCGCCGCCACCCGCCGGTTCGACCCCGCCAAGCACCTTCTCCATACGTGGACGCTGGAATTGACCACGAAACAGGTTGGCGCGCTCTATGGCACGTTCTCCAACATCAACTGCCTGCCGGGCGACGCGCGGAGCCGGATCCTGGACCAGCTTATGGAGATCGCAGAGCGGGACCTTGGGGGCAGAGTTGAGCGAAACATGCTCTCTCCGGTGTACGTAGCGCGTAGGCAGTAGTCCGAACCGTGATTCTTCGGATTCGAGTGACTTGATGATATCGCGTGCGCGACGGGCCGCGTATCCCCGACGACGGCGGCCTCGACACACGTTGTGATCGCCGAAGCGCATGGCCCGCTTGTTTCTCTTGTGGAACCCGGTCGTGAAGTACGCGGCAGGAAATGAAAGTATATTACCGTGCCGGCGAAATCGAGACTCGGCGTGTTGACTTCATTGTCGAAGACCGCGTGATGGTGGAACTCAAAGCCCTTGGCGAACTCGAACCAGTCCACCTGGCACAGGCAAAGAACTACCTGGAAGCCTACGGACTCGAGGATGGGCTGCTCGTCAACTTCGGCGCCAGGTTGTTGGAGTTCAAACGCGTAATGGCCTCTGCGAAATCTGCGCAGCGCCCCTTGGACGATGCGCGCGGAAACGGCTCGCAATCATGAAATCATCTCAATCCAGGAAATCATGGTTCAGACGATGCACCGCCGCCCGCACGTCCTCCGCGTCCGCAACGGCCGACACCACGGCGGCCGTATCCGCCCCGGCACGGGCGACCTCGCCGATGTTGCGGGCGGTGATGCCGCCGATAGCCACGATCGGCGGACAGGCGTCGCCGAGCGCCGCCCGAATCTGCGTGATACGCCCCGGCCCTACGGCCTCGCCGGCATCGAGCTTTGTCGCGGAGCCGAAGATCGCACCGACGCCGAGGTAGGAGGCGTATGGCGCGGCCGCACGGGCCTCCTCCACCGTGCCGGTAGAGACGCCGATCAGCCGGTCCTGGCCCAGGATACGCCTCGCAGGCGCCGGAGCCATGTCGTCGGGACCGAGATGGACGCCGTCGGCTCCGGCAGCCAGCGCCACGTCCATGCGGTCGTTGACAATGAGCAGCGCCCCGCGCGGCCGGCAGATCCCGATCAGGCGCCGCGCCGCGTCGATCAGCTCCGGCGCAGTGAGACGCTTATCACGAAGCTGGATCGTCGCCGCCCCACCAGCAATGGCCTGCTCCACGAACTCGTCCGGCGACCGGCCCGGCCGTGGCCGCCAATCGGTGATCACGTAGAGGCCCGAAGCAAGGACGCGCAGCCGGTCGCCATGCCGGCTCGTGGCCGGTGACGGCGAATTGATCGCGCGCAGGGCCGCGCCCACGTCCGGCCAGCCTCTCCCCTGTCCCGGCGCTGTAGGCACGGTCAGAGCGAGCGTGAGCAGCGCTTTCGCGCACTGGATCGCCTCGATCAGCCGCGCGCCGATCGCAAGATAGGTCGCAATCGCGGACGACAAGAAGCAGCCTGTGCCGTGGGTGTGCGGAGTATCGACGCGTCGAC
>DATGJU010000012.1:0-5202 GCA_035295045.1 Chthonomonadaceae bacterium | reverse complement strand
GTCCGCCAGGCCCAGGCGCTCCGCCACGCGCCGAGTTACCGGCAGCACCTCCGACCAGTCGATGGCTGTCACGCGCACGTGGGGCGACTGCTGGGCCAGCGTCAAGCCCCACACGCCGGAGCCAGCCGCGAGATCGAGCACCGAGAGTGGTCCTTGCGCGTGGCCAACGCCGAGCGTCCGGCCCAGAATACTCGCGGCCGGATAGTTCAGCGGGTAGAGGTCCTCGACGAAGTCCACAAAGAACGCGGCGCCATCGCCCTGATGGTTGACGGCGTGGGCGGGCCTGCCGGTCCGGACGATCTCGTTCATCTGCAGCCACTTGGGAATGAGCTGCCCGCTCGTATGGCGGTAGAACCCCGCCAGGCTCGTCGGCTTGCCGCTCACCAGGAACTTGGCCGTGTCGGGCGCAAGCGTATAGCGCCCTTCGGCGTCCTTGCCAAGCAGCTCGATCGACGTCAGACCGTTAAGGATCGCTCGAACGCCCCTCTCCGAGGCGCCGGTCGTCGCGGCGACCTCCGCGGCGGTCTTCGGACCGGCGTCCAGCGAGTCGAATATCCCGTTCGTCACCGCGGCCTCGATCATGAGCGGCGGCGCGAATCCGAAGGCGAAACGCATCACGCGTTCGGGCGTCACCGGCGTCTGGGTCGGCTGTTCCATCTTCTGATCTCCTCGTGAATAACTTGCTTTGGCGCGGGCAGTGTCTCATTGGGCCGGCCGGTTGCAGCGGCAGTCCCATTGCGGAGGCGATCCAGCCTACTGCGCGGTCCGAAGGGTCGCGGCCGCAGGCGCCATGCCGGCATGCTTTCGCCGGTTCCGGCATTTTCTCCTGTGAGCCGGCATCACGGTGTGATCGGGCGCGTCGCGCCGGGAAGTCACCCGTGATTCGATAGGCCGTTATGGTAAACTGAGAGCCACGATCGGAATGCGCGAAGCCAGCGCAACGGCCGGGAGGAGATGTTTTGGAGCGTACCTATATCATGGTGAAGCCGGACGGCGTGCAGCGGCGACTCGTTGGCGAGATCATTCGCCGGTTCGAGACGCGCGGCCTGCGGCTGATTGCTCTGAAGATGCTGACGCCGGACCGCGCGCTGGCCGAGGCGCACTACGCCGTGCACCGGGAGAAGCCGTTCTTCGGCGAGCTTGTCGACTTTATAACGTCTGGACCGGTCGTGGCAATGGTATGGGAGGCGAAGGACGCGATACGGCTCGGCCGGAACATGATCGGCGCGCTCAAGCCGGTGGAGGCGGCGCCCGGCACGATCCGCGGCGACTTCACCACCGAAGTTCAGACCAACCTCGTTCACGGTTCCGACGCCCCCGAAACCGCCGAAGCAGAGATCGCTCTCTGGTTCAAGCCGGAAGAGATAGGGGCGTAGGGTGTTGCGTATTTGGCGTCGGGTGCTGAAGCCCACGCGCCAAAGACCCGGCACGTTAGTCCCTACATCCTGGACACGACATGCACATTTGCGACATATTTGCGGCGCATAGGACCACGTTCAGCTTCGAGTTCTTTCCGCCGAAGACGGACGAGGCCGCGGAGCAGCTCTACCAGAACATCAGCGAGCTGGAGGCGCTGCAGCCCTCGTTCGTCTCCGTGACCTACGGAGCGGGCGGCTCGACGCGCCAGCGAACGCACGGCCTGGTGGTGCGGCTGAAGCAGACCACCTCCTGCGACCCGATCCCCCACCTCACCTGCGTCTGCCACTCGGAGGAGGAGATCGAGTCGATCCTCGCCCGATACGCCGCGCACGGCATTTCCAATGTGCTCGCGCTGGGCGGCGACCCGCCGCGCGGCGCGGAGAGCCACGACCGCTCCGGCGACCGGTACCAGCACGCGGCGGACCTGATACGGCACATCCAGCGGTTCAACGCGAGCGGCGCGCACCCGGACCCGCGCGGCTTCGGAATCGGCGTGGCGGGCTTCCCGGAGGGCCACCCGGCGACGCCGAACCGCCTGCGCGAGATGGACCATCTGAAGGCGAAGATCGATGCCGGCGCGGACTACATCGTTACGCAGCTCTTCTTCGATAATCACGACTTCTACGACTTCCGCGAGCGATGCGACCTTGCGGGCATCCACGTCCCGATTTTGGCCGGCATCATGCCGATCACCTCCAGCCGCGGCCTGGAGCGCATGGCGGAGCTTGCGCTCGGAACGCGATTCCCGGCGCGGCTGCTGAGAGCACTGGGCCGATGCAAGGGCGACGAGAAGTATGTGCGCAAGGTGGGCGTGCAGTGGGCGGCCGAGCAGTGCCGCGACCTGCTGGACAACCGCGTGCGCGGCATCCACTTCTACACGCTGAACCGCTCCACGGCGACCCGCGAGGTGTATGCGGCCCTGGGCGTGAAGGACTCCCGCGACCTGGACGTGTAACTGCGCCGGCCGACGGCGCGGGCCGGCGACTTCAGTCGCGCCTGACAAGACAGTAGTCCGCCTGCGCGGACAAGGCCACGAGTCTTCGCCTCTCTAGACCGCGCAGCGTCGGCCAAGGGCCAGGAATCCATTATGCGCACGCGCCCGCTGCCCGGTCTTTGCGCCGCGTTCGCGGCGGGCATCCTCCTCGCATGGAGCGCCGGCTGGGCGGTCTGGCTCGTCGCTCTCTTCGCCGCGATCCTTCTCTGGTACGGGCTTGGCCGGCGGCGCGGTCCGATCATTACGGCCGGCCTGCTCCTCCTCCTGGCCACGCTCGGGGCCGCGCGGTTCGCCATCGGCGAGCGGATACCGGCCGACGATGTCTCCCGCCTGCCCTCAACCGCGCTTACCCTGACCGGCGTTGTGTCCGGCGATCCCGCGATCACCGATGACGGCAGTACCGACGAGCCGCTGGCGGAGAGGATCGTGGTAGTCGCGCAGTCGGCGCGGCTCGATTCCGCGCCCGACCGGCCGATCCCGATCTCTGGCGCGGTCGCGGCACGGCTGTTCCTCACGAAGCGGGGCACGCGCAGCTCTTTGTCCGCAGCCGCCCTGCCGCACGACGGCGACACCGTGGAGCTGCGCGGCCGGCTGGAGCGGCCGGACGGCCCGCGCAATCCCGGCGGGTACGACTATCGCGCCGCGCTGGCCCGCCGGGGCATCTATGCGACGTTCACGGTGAGCGGCGCCAGGCAGGTGCAAGTCCTTCAGCGCGCCGCCTGGACAAATCCCTACTTTACTCTTGCCTACGGATTGCGCCACGCCGTTGAGACGGCCTGCAGGCGCGCGCTGCCGGGGCAGCGCGGCGGCGTCCTCACTGCGATCCTGATCGGCGACCACAGCAGCGTGCCGCCGGCGGTCGAGGAGGACTTCGAGCGGACCGGAACGATCCACCTGCTCGCCACCGCGGGCCTCCACGTCGGGATCGTGGTGTGGCTGCTGACGCGCGCGCTGCGCCATAGCGGTGTCGCCCGCCGGCCCGCACTGGTCGCCGCGATCTGCGCTCTCGCGCTCTACGCGGTCATGGCCGGCGAGCGCGCCGCCGTACTCCGCGCCGTGATCGTCGCCGGCGTCTGCCTTTTCGGCGATCTGGTCGAGCGGGAACCGCACCTGCCCAGCGCGCTGGCATTCGCCGCGCTTGCCCTCCTTGTCGCCAACCCCAACGACCTGTTCGACCCCGGCTTCCAGCTCTCGTTCGCGACCGTCACCACGATCGCGCTCACGCTGCCGCTGTTGAAGCGGATCGTCGAGCCGGTGGACCGGCCGATTCGCGACGGGACGGCAAGCGCGAAGCTGACGCGTAAGGTCGTCCGGTACGGCGCGGCGCTGCTCGCGATGGCAGTCGCCGCGCAGCTTGGCTCCGCTCCGCTCGTCGCCCGCTACTTCTACGACCTGTCGCTCGTGTCGATCCCGGCCAACGTCCTCGCCGTGCCCGCGGCGTTCCTGGCGATCGCGCTGGGCTTCCCGATGGCTCTGCTTTACCACGTCCATCCGTGGCTCGCGACGCCGCTGGTATCCTTGCTGCGACTTCTGATATCGTATCTTCTGGGAGCCGTCCACAACTGCGCCGCGCTCCCGTTCGCCGCGCGCAACGTGGCGCCGCCGTCTCCGCTCTGGATCGCCGGCTACTACGCCTGCCTATGGAGCTTCGCCTGGTGGGCGGGCGGTTCGGCGGGCCCGGCGGCCGTAACGGCGAAACCTATGGCGACCGGGCACTCCCCTGACGATAGGGCCGGCGACCCGGACTCGGGAGCCATCGGCACGGGCGGGATCCTCGCGACGGGGCCAGAGCGCGGCTACGGAGCTAGCAAGCCGGAATCGGCAACCGGCGCAGCCGTAGGCCCTGGGGCGACGGAGCTTCCGCTCCGCCGGACGGCAAGGCGGCTCGCGCTAACGAGCGGAATCGCGGTCCTGGCGCTCGGACTGTGGGGCTTCGTGGCACCGCGGCCGCGCGAGCTGCGCGTCACGTTCCTGGACGTGGGCCAGGGCGACGCTTGCGTCCTCGAATCCCCAAGCGGCAAGGTACTGGTCGTCGACACGGGCGGCACGCTCCACGACGTGGAGGACGATCAGGGCCGGCGGGTCGTCGCGCCCTATCTTCGCTACCGCGGGTTAAACGCGATCGACGCGGTGGTGCTGACGCATCCGCACCTGGACCACATCGGCGGCGCGGTGACGCTGCTTCGGGACTTCCCGACTCGCGAGCTGATGGACGACGGAGTGGACGAAGAGAAGCCACAGGTCTCGCGAATCACCGGCGAGGAGGTGCGCGACGGCGGGCGCGTGCTGCTCGCGGACGAGGGCCGGCGCTTCGACTTCGGGGACGGCGTGACGGCGGACGTGCTTGCGCCCGCGGACGTAACGCCTGGCGAGGGGCCGAACAACGCAAGCGTGGTGCTCCGCGTCACCTTCGGCCGAACGGTATTCCTGCTGACGGGCGACGCGGAGACGCCGGAGGAGCATCGGATCCTGGCGGCCGGCGAGCCGCTGGCCTGCGACGTGCTCAAGGTGGGCCACCACGGCAGCCGCACCTCCACCAGCCCGCCATTCCTGGCGGCGGCGCATCCGCGGATCGCCGTGATCTCCGTCGGCAGGCGCAACATGTACAACCATCCCAGCCCCGAGGTGGTCGAGCGGCTGGCGGACAGTGGCGCCCGCGTGCTCCGCACCGACGAGGACGGCGCCGTCACCTGCCGCTCGGACGGCGTTACGGTGAAGGTCGAGACGATGGCGCGGTGATTGGCGCGGATAGTTGCCCTTGCTGCTTCTGGATTAAACGAATACGGCGA
>DATGJU010000011.1:0-19870 GCA_035295045.1 Chthonomonadaceae bacterium | reverse complement strand
GGTCGGCCGCAATGCCCGCGCCCTCCAAAAGGAATCCGGTAACGGTAGCACCGAGGAGCAGGACGAGAAATGCGGGATCGCGCCAATCGTTGCCCAGGCTGGCCGGCCTGGCGAGATAACGGCGCGCAAGCGCGACGACCGTCGCTATCGCCAGGCCGAGGCCGAACAGGTCCAGCGTCACTTTGCATGCGAGGTAGAACGCGCCCCGGTAGAACCAGTGGTGGCCGAAGAAGAAGGCGCCGTAGTGCTCGATCGCAACGATCACGGTACCGATGAAGAGCACGAGGAATCCATAGAAGATCAGCACGTGCATGATCCCGGCAAGCGGCCGGCGTACGACTCGCCTGTGCGCGAACGCCTGCTCGATCAGCGCGCCGATTCGTGCGCGCCAATCTACCTTCCAGTGGATCGGCTTGCCCACGCGCCAGAGTCGCCAGCGCCGGTAGAAGCCGTAGAAGCAGATCGCCAGGCTTGCCGCAGCGAGGAGATAGAAGACGGTCTGCGCGGCCGGACCGATGTGGAAGAAGATCGTCCGCGTCGGCATACCGGCTAGCCCTGCGGCTTTTCGACGCGCGGCGCCGGGGCGCCCGGGCGCGCCGAGGACAGAGTACGGGTCAACTCCGGCACGGCCTGATGCAGATCGGCCACGAGGCCGTAGTCGGCCACTTCGAAGATCGGCGCGTCGGGATCGGTATTGATCGCCACGATAACCCCCGAATCCTTCATACCCGCGAGATGCTGAACGCTGCCGGAGATGCCTGCGGCGATATAGAGCGCAGGCGCGACGACTTTGCCGGTCTGGCCGATTTGCAGCTCATTTGGCGCGAGGCCGCCGTCGACCGCGGCGCGAGTCGCCCCCACCGCACCGCCAAGCGTGTCGGCCAGGCCGCCGAGCAGGCGTTCGAAGGTTTCCGCATCGCGCAGCGGCCGGCCGCCGGAGACGACCACGCGGGCGCTCGTCAGATCTGGCCGCGTCTGCATGGGAGCATCCGCCGATATCCACTCCGTCCCGCGCGGCAGGTTGGCAGCCTCGAAGGCGACCTCTCGGACCTCGCTCTGCGCCGCTGACCGCCTCGGGGCTTCGAATGCCGACGCGCGAACCGAAAACGCCGCGGCGCGCTCCGAAATCTCGACGGTCGCCGTTATATTACCGGCATACATCGGTCGCTGGAACCGGCGCCCCGAGGCGTCCGGGGCGAGGGCGATCACGTCTGAGACCATCGGCAGGTCGGCCAGCTCCGCTGCGCGCGGCAGCATGTCCTTACCGAACGAGGAGGCGGCGCCGACCAGGCAGGAAGCGCCGCTCGCGGCCATCGCCAACCTGCAAACGGCGGCGGCCGAATCCGCGGTCGGGTGCGCGAGCGCGTCTGCGGAGGCGCACCACACGGTGCGCGCACCGAAGCTGATCGCCGCGCCGCCGATACCGCCGGCCCGCGGACCGGCGAGCACAAGGACGTCAAAGACTGCGCCCCACCGCTCCACGAGCCGCTGCGCAAACGTTATCGCCGGAAGAGAAGACGGCGCAATCTCCTCGCCCGTCATTTCGAGAACCACGAGCACTACTTCCATCGCATCTCCCCGGCCGGCTAGATCACCTTGGCCTCGTCGCGAAGCGCGGAAACCAGCTCCGCGACGCTCCCCACCCTGCGTCCCCGCCTTCGCGATTCCGGCGCTTCCATGCGAACCACGGACAGCCGCGCGGCCGGCATTTCGCCGAGCGTGGCGGCGGCGATTCGGTCGAGCGGCTTCGAGCGGGCCCGCAGGATCGCGGGAAGTGCGACGTAGCGCGGCTCGTTCAGCCGCAAGTCGGTCGTGATCACCGCCGGGAGAGTGACACGCAGGGTCTCGCGGCCGGAATCGACCTCTCGAGTGATGGTTGCGCTCTTCCCGTCCGTCGAAACCTCGATCGCCGATGCAAACGTCGCCTGCGGCGCGCCCCACCGGGCTGCGACCCGGCCGCCGACCTGACCGTTATCGTCGTCGATCGCCTGCTTGCCCATCAGCACGAGGTCCGGGAGCTCACGCGCGATGACCGCGTGCAGCATCCGCGCCACAGTCGATGAGTCCCCCACACCTTCGGCGCTCTCAATCAGCACGGCGCGGTCCGCTCCCATGGCGAGCGCGGTTCGGAGGATCGGCTCGCATTCCGCAGTGCCGACCGAAACGGCCACGATCTCGACGGCTGCGCCGCGCTCGCGCATCCGGACGGCCTCTTCCAGCGCGATCTCGTCGAACGGGTTGACCACCCACTTTATGTCTGCAAGGTCCAGCGCGCCGGATGCATTCAGCCGCACCCGGCCATAGGGATCGGGCACCCGCTTGACCGGTACGATAACCTTCATGCCGCCCTCCTGTCCGGCCCGCTGTCTGATCGGCTGCCGGACCTTTCAGGCCGTTATTCCGCGTCTGCCGGCGCGATTCCCGCCTCGCCCGTCGGCATCGGCAGGCGCCGCTGGCGAAAAGGGTATATTACTTCCCGGAAGGATACGGCGGACGCGCGGCTGAATTCGCACCACGGCAAGGCCACTCGCGAACGAGTCGCGCGCCACGCGGGAGAACGAACATGGCGACTGTGGACATCAAAGTACCTCAAATGGGCGAGGGCCTGACGGAGGTCCGCCTGATCGAAATACTGAAGGCCCCCGGCGATCATGTCGCGCGCGACGAAGTGATCTATACGATGGAGACCGACAAGGCGACCCTGGAGGTCGAATCGCCGGAGGCCGGTATACTCCAGGAGTGGCACGCCGCCGAAGGAGACGTCCTCCCGATCGGCGCCGTGATCGCGACCATCTCCGATGCGCCCGCCGACACGCCGAGCGCCACGATCGCTGCGGCGCCGGCCGCGCCCGCGCGCGCTGCCGCGCCTGGCCGCGTCATCCCCCCGCGGACGCGTGCCTATGCGCGGGAGCTGGGCCTGGACGACGAGACGCTTGCAAAGGTCCCTTCCGCGACTGCGAAGCTCATGCCGTCCGATCTCGACGCCTATGTGAGGGGCAAGCCCGCAACGGCGGCCGGGGCGGGAGCCGAGGATGAAGACGTCGGCGCCGCGCAGCCCCACCAGGATCGGCCGCTCCCCGACACCCAGCGCAAGCTCAACTTCCACCTGCGCCGAAGCGCGCAAATCGTAGCGCCCGGCACCATTCACCGGCCGCTCCAGTGGGGCCATATGCGCGAGTTCGTGGCGCGTGCGCGCCAGGAGCCCACGGCCAACCGCCCTACGGAGTTCCAGTCGTTCGCCTACTGCGCCGTGCAGGCCGCGAAGGTCTGCCCCAAGTTCCGCTCCGCGCTCCTGCGGGAGGACACAGTGCGCCAGTTCGACCGCCTCAACCTCGGCGTGGCGGTCGGCCTGCCGAACGGCGAGCTAACCACGGCGGTTGTGCCGGAAGCCGACCTGCTCCCCTTCCCGCAGTTCATCGCGGCGCTGCAGGAGCGCATCCGCTCAGCGCGAGAGGGCGCCGACCAGGCCGACGCGAGCGTGCAGCTCCTGCTCACCTACCTCGGCTCACACGGCGTCCGGGACGCGGTCCCGGTGCTCGTCGTTCCCGCGGCCGCGGTGATCTTTCTCGGCGAAGCCTACGAGAGCGAGGGCCGGGTACTCTCTAACGTGTCGATGACCTTCGACCACCGGCTGCTCAACGGAGTCGAAGCCGCCGAAATGCTCGCTCAGATCGCCCTGCAGATCGACACGCTCGACTAAGGCTCACGTTCCCGCGGACATTGCCGGGAACAGATTGCGTGGTCCGGCGTATTGCAAATGTGGCCGCTCGCGTAGCACCGTCCGCCAGGCGCTCGCGATGCTGCGTCACGCCGCGTCCGGCGCATGGGTCGAATTGCTCGCCGATTTGCCTGATTGCGGCGAATATATGCCAGAATGAGTGTTGATAACTGGCTGCATGCAAGAACAGCACCATCGTTCTGTGGCGCCGGATGGCTCGATTGGCCGGATCGCGGACACTTTCGCGAAACACGGCTAACATGCTGCCCGTCTAAATCAGGTATCCGGCGGATGCAGGAGAGAGGAGTTTGATGGCGTCTCGAATTGCTGCAATACAGAGGGGGGTTTTTTCACGCGACTCTCTGTGGAGCGATAACGCAGTCCTTTTCTATCTCGCCCTGATCGTTCTTGTCGGACACCTCCTTGCAAACGCAAGCTATGGATACCAGCGCGACGAGTTCTATTACCTCACGTGCGGGCGGCACCTTGCTTGGGGATACGTCGACCATCCTCCGCTCACGCCGGTCATGGCCAACGTATCGGTGTGGCTCTTCGGCAACACGGTCTTCGCCCTGAGGTTCTTTCCGGCGCTGGCCGGCGCCCTGACGGTGCTGGTCGTCGGGATGGTAACGCGCGAGCTCGGTGGAAACCGCTTCGCTCAGGTCGCGGCCGTCGTATCCACGATGATGGCGCCGCTGTTCATTGCCGCAAACGGCCTCCTGATGCCGATTTCCGTCGACATTCTCGTATGGACGTTCAGCTCCTACCTCGTGCTGCGCATCATCAAGTACCAGCAGAATCACCTTTGGGCGGTAGTCGGACTGACTATCGGCATCGGCCTTCTCAACAAGTACAACGTGCTCTTCTTTGTATTCGCGCTTGTGCTGGGACTCGCGATCGCGGGGCCGCGCCGAGTCTTTAAGAGCGGCTGGTTCTGGACTGGAAGCGTGCTCGCATTCCTCGTGGTGCTGCCCAATCTGCTCTGGCAGGCGCACCACGGGTGGGCCACGCTGGAATTCCTGCACAACATGAACCGTAACGTAATGAGTAAGATTTCGCGGCCCATGTTCCTGGTGTGGCAGGTCCTGTTCCTTAATCCGTGCGGTCTGCTCCTCTGGCTTGCGGGCCTCTATTTCTACATGGGCACCGCGGAGGGACGGCCGTACAAAGTATTCGGTCTGATCTACCTGATCATCCTCGCCTTTCTGATTGCCGCAAACGGAAAGCACTACTATCTCGGCGCGGCCTATCCGATGCTTTTCGCGGCCGCCCCCATGGGCATCATGAACATAGCGCGCCAGCGGCGCCTGAAATGGGATAAGGTGAGAAACGGGTACGTCGGACTGCTGGGCGCCGGCAGTCTGCTCACGTTTCCCGCCGCGTTGCCGACGCTGCCCGCCGACTCGAGCCTACGATACGAGCTCGGCCGAAAGTGGCCCTCTTACGCCGAGATATTGGGCTGGGACGAGCTTGTTGCGCAGGTACGGAATGTATACGACAGCCTGCCGGCCAGCGAGCGCGACAGGGCCGCAATCCTGACGGACAACTACGGCGAGGCCGGTGCTGTGGACGTGCTGGGCGAGCGCTATGGCCTGCCCCACGCGATCAGCGGGCATAACACCTACTACCTTTGGGGGCCGGGCGACTATACCGGCGAGGTGTGCATTACGGTCGGTGTTCCCGACGACATCGTCCACAAGATGTTTGCCGACGTGCGCGAGGCCGACCGAATTACGAACCACCAGCGGATCAAGAACCTCGAATATGGCAGGAAGATCTATATCTGCCATAAGCCCCGGCGTCCGCTGCAGGAGATGTGGCCGCTGCTCAAGCACTACGACTAGCGCGGAGCGGCCGGCACTTCGATCGGGGCGCCTGGAGGAGACCGTCCGATGTCAGGCGACGCCAACCAACCGGTGATCGTAAGCGGGGTCCGCACGGCGATAGCGCGCGCGCCCAGAGGCGCGCTACGAAGCACCAGGCCGGACGACATCGCTGCTGCGACCATCCACGCCGCGATCTGCGGCCTCGACGGCCTCAACCCCGCCGAAGTCGAGGACGTGATTCTCGGCTGCGCTTCCCCCGAGGCCGAGCAGGGCCTGAACATCGCGCGCGTGGCGGCGCTCCGCGCGGGCCTGCCGCTCACGGTCCCCGGACTGACGCTCAATCGCTTCTGCGCCAGCGGGCTCGAAGCGATAGCCGTTGCCGCGGCAAAGGTAGCGACCGGCCAGGCGACACTTATTGTAGCGGGCGGCGTCGAGAGCATGAGCATGGTCCCGTTCATGGGCGACACGCTCCGTCCCAACCCCTATCTTGTCGAGAAGGCCCCCGACACCTATCTGCCCATGGGTCTCTCCGTTGAGCGGCTCGCCAATACGTACGGCGTCACCCGCGAGGCCTCCGACTCTTTGGCTCTGGAGAGCCATCGGCGGGCGCTGGCTGCGCAGGACTCCGGTGCGTTCGCCGACGAGATCGTGCCGATCCAGCCCGCTTCGGAACCGGGATCGGCTATGCCCGCACCGTTCATCAAAGACGAGGGTCCGCGGCGCGATACCTCGATGGAGGCGCTGGCCGCGCTCAAGCCCGCGTTCCGTGAGGACGGTGTGATCACCGCCGGCAACGCATCGCCGCGCAGCGACGGCGCGGCAGCCGTCGTGGTCACGTCCCGCGGAGTTGCGGACGCCCGCGGATGGCCCATTCTCGCCGCCTTCGCAGGATACGCGACCGCCGCAGTGGCGCCCGCGGACTTCGGTATCGCGCCCGCGCACGCGATCCCCGCACTGCTCGCCAAAATCGGCCGAACGCTCTCGGACATCGACCTAATCGAGTTTAACGAGGCATTCGCCGCCCAGGTATTGGCCGCCGACAAGCTCTATCCCCTGCCGATGGAGCGCGTCAACGTCAACGGCGGCGCCGTCGCGCTCGGCCATCCGCTCGGCGCGACCGGCGCCCGACAGACGGTAACGCTGCTGCACGAAGCGCGCCGCCGCGGCTCGCGCTGCGGCATCGTCACGATGTGCGCCGCACTCGGCATGGGCGCGGCGGCGCTCTTTGAATTCGACCGCTAAGACGCCTTCACCGCCTCTTTGACCTCGCTTCGGCCTTTAGATAGAGCGTCAGAATCGTCTTCGCATTCGGGCTCTTCTCGTGGACGGCCATTGCCAGCGACTTAGCAAGCGTCTCCTTGGCGTTGGCCCAATCGCCGAGGTGCATGTAGGTGACTCCGAGCCAGCGCAGCCGCTCCGAGCTGGGATAGCTGCGCACCGTCGTCTCCAGCAGCGCGCGCTCCTCCTCGTAGCGGCCGGAACGCTCCAGGCAAACCGCCAGCGCGTCCGCGACACCCGTATCGCTTGGAAGCGCCGCAAGCGCCACGCGATAGTCGTCGATTGCCGGAACGCAGAATCCAAGGTCCTGCAGGCAGCCGCCCCGCTCGCGCATAACCCAATCGGCGAATATGCGCGGCTGGTACCGCAAGCTCGCCTGGCTCTTGACGCTCCGGAGCATCCAGGGCGTGTCCATCGCGGTGATCCGCTCCTGGACCGTGTTCTGGCGCGGAAACAGGCGGCGCACCACCCGGTCGTCTACCGCTAGCGCCTCCTTCAGCCGTCCGACCTTTCGCAGAGAGATCCCGTACCCGGCAAGGGCAGGCAGGAAGTTCGGATCTGCGCGGTACTCCGCGTCCGTTACGGTCAGGTCGCTGTTCCAGATCGGAACGTCCGCTGCGGCCATCATTGCGAGCGCCGCCGCAATAGCCGTGGGAACGAACCAGGCGACCAGTACGCCGAACCGGCGCGTCAGGCGGACCAGCATACGGTCGGCAAACCAGGCGAAAACTCCGCAGAGCCCGAACAGCGGGATGGCCGTGCGATAGCAGCTCGCGAACTGCGACGGGATCGGCACGATATTCACGCAGGGCAGAATTGTAACGCCGAACCAGAGCGCAAGGATGCGCGGGCCGCGGACGCGCCAGCTGCGAATGGTTACGGCGACCCAGACGGCCGCGATAAAGAGACCGCCGAGCGCGACTCCCGGCTGCGCCACGTCCCATGCGCCGAGCGACGATCGATGGATCGTCGCAATCGTCGGGGCGAAATAGCAGTTGAAGTAGTACCAGAGCGTCCGGCCGACCATCTCGATCCGTAGCGGAAGGCTCCAACCGACCTGCGTCGCCGTCGCAGTCCACGCCACGGTATCGATTGCGTCCGCCGGTATAACGGCGCGCGCGGCCAGCAACAGGCCGAGAGCCGGCAGCAGGAAAGGCGCCATCCAGGCGATGGACGCTGCGGCGCGCGCCGGCTCCGCGGCCATCGTGCGGAGGCGGGGCGCTCCCGCCACCAGCGGAAGCAACAGGAGCAGCGGCGCGGTCTGCTCCTTCGAGAAGACCGCGCCTGCGTAACCGAGAAATGCGGCTAGGCGCCACAGCGGAGCCTGCCGGCCCTCCGCGCTCTTTATCGCCCCAATGACGAACCAGAATGCAAATGCGAGCGCCAGCGAATCGGTCCTGCCGCCGATAAATGTCGTGACGGTCACCTGGATGGGATGGACGCCGTACAGGAGCAGTGCCAGCAGCGCCACGCGGTCTCTTCGCAGTATCAGTCGGAAGGCCCACCCTGCCTCCAGCATAACGATCGCGTGGAGGATCAGGTTCTCGATGTGGAAGCCAAGCGGGTCCTGGCCGTGGAGGTTCTCGCCGACCGAAAACGACGCCCCGAATAGCGGCCGGTAGTAAAGTCCGAACTGCGGGTGGCGGAAGCAATCGAGCGGATTGCGACCGCAGCCGCGCGCCGAGGCGTTGTGGAGCAGATCGTGATCGTCGATTACTTCGGAATGCGAGATACCGCCCGCGTTGATCAGACACGACAGCAGCGCGATAGCGATGAGGCAGATGGTATAGACCCAATGCGCCTGCCGGCGTTGCGGCTGCCGAGCCGCCGGCAGAAGCGCCGCGCTACTCACGCCGGCCGAGAACGCCCGCGGGCGCCTGGGTGGATTCCGTGCCGCGGCTCGATCGATACGCCGATACCATCCGCACGACGATCGCGAGTGCGGCGATAGCGATCGGAGCCAGCGCGGCCGTGGCGGCGTAGAAGCCGGCGGATCCGAGCGCAAAGCGGGAGCGAAATGCGTCGCCAGCGACGCCGACGACCAGTAGGAGCGCCAGGATCGCCATATCGCGACGGGCGCCGCGGTCCGGGTGCGAGGCGGGACACATGCGCCATCGTATTCCAGCCCAAACTAGCAGTCCGGCGCCGATGCCCGCGATTATCCAGTGAATCAGAATCACACTCCCTCCCGGCTGAACGCGTGATCGTTTCAATTCTACCCGCATATCAGCCTGCTGCGCCGCATGGGGCCGTGAACGCGTGAAGCCTGCCGAGAGTATGACTCGTACGGTTACACAGCGCCCGTCCGTTCCTGTCCGCTCTGATATGCCGGCCCGGATGCCGCGAACTCTCAGGCTTGCGACGATTTCGCGCTATACTCTAAGTAACGCCCATTTTGACGCTCACCTTCCATGCATTGAAAGGAACTCTCGTCTATGTCTCGTCCGGTCTGCCTGCGCGCGCTGGCCGCGTCAACGCTTGCGATCGCAGGCATGAGCGCCGTACCGGCAACTGCCGGCCAATCGACCTCGACGAACTCCGCGCAGCCTCCGGTCTCTCCGGCAGCTGCAGCACCGCCGGCGAGCTCAACGCACCCGTCCCCGTCCCCGGGTCCGCCTCCGGTCGGCAGCGCTGCGAATGCCGGCGGCAGCTCCAGGCAGACGAGCGTGCCTGGCGACGCCTCCCAAACGCTGACGCCCGCCCAGGAGAAGTACGGGCTGCCAAAGACGCCGATCGTGGGCGGGCCTGTGGACACGGACCTGACGAAACCGCTTTCGCTGGACCGCGCGGTCCGCATCGGGCTCCAGCGCCAAAACACGATTGCAATCGCTAAGACGCAGACCGATGCCGCGGAGGGTCGCCTGATCCAGGCGCGCTCCTCCTATTTTCCGATGGTTACGCCCACCTTCAACTTCCAGTCGAACCTCTCGCCCGGCGGCTCGATATTCATCAACGGGCAGCGGATCGGAGGGTCGGCGACCTCAGAAAACCGTACAGAGGTGGTTGCAGCCCACCAATTGATCTGGGATTCCGGTAAACGCGAGGCCGGCGTCGGGATCGCCCGGCGAAACCTTTTCGCGACCCAATACGGCCTTGGCAACTCACGGCAGGACGTCGTGTTAAACGTTACGACCGGCTATTTCAACCTGCTTCGCGACCGCGAGCTGGTGCGCGTACAGCAGGAGAGCGTGAAGCGCGCCGAGGAGACCTACAATGCGATCGAAGCGGAGTTCATGGCCGGCACCGCCGCCCGCTCTGACACTCTGCAGGCCCAGTCCGACCTCGCCAATGCCCGCGTTTCGCTGCTCTCGGCGCAGAACGACTACCGCGTCCAGGAGGCATCGCTGAAGAACGCGATGGGCGTCGTTTCGAACGCGCCACTCGTGCTGGACGATTCGCCCATTCCCGCTCCCGCCACCACTCCTGACGCGATCCCCCTTGAGCGGTACATCCAGACCGCGTATGTCAATCGGCTGGATGTGAAGCAGCAGCAGGAGCTCGTCTATTCGCAAGGCTACAACGTCCGGGTCGCCAAGATAAATGCGGGCGTCTCCGTGCAGGCGGATGTCACCGAAGGCTATCAGTTCGATCCGATATCCGGCGAGGAGCGGGTATTCAGCGTCTCCGCGACGTATCCGCTATTCGACGCCGGAAACGCGCGTGCCGCCGTGCGCGAGAACAAGGCGCAATGGGAGCAGGAGAAGCGAACGCTGGACCAGATCGAACAGAATGTTCGCCTGGCCGTCGACCAGTCCTTCTCTGCGCGCGAGATCGCAAAGCAGCGGCTTCTCGGCGCCAACCTCGCCGTCTCGGCGGCGCAGGAGAACTACAACGCCGCGCTGGCGAAGAACAAAGAGGGCCTCATAAATATCCTGGAGCTGATAACCGCCGAGGTGCAGCTCATCAACGCCCAGGTCGCGCAGGTACAGGCCATCTACGACTACTACACGGCCAACGCACAGCTCCAGCGCGACATCGGCCTGAACGATCCGGTCTACCTGCCGAAGGTGCCGGGCATCAAGCCGCCGATCCAGCCGACCCCGTAGCCGCACCCGCTCGCGTCCCTTGCGCTGCACTCGCTATAGTGTCCCTGTCGTATGGGAATCGGGCGCACCGGGCGCACTCGAACCAGTGAGAGAAATGTCCGACATAATCATCGACGTGCGAGACGTGCAGAAAATCTACAGAATGGGCAAGGTCGAGGTCCGCGCGCTCCGTGGCGTCACGCTCCAAATCCGCCGCGGAGAGTTCGTGGCCATCATGGGTCCGTCCGGCTCCGGCAAATCGACGTTAATGAACCTGATCGGCTGCCTCGACAAGCCGTCCGAGGGCTCGTACCTGCTCGATGGCATTGAGGTCGCCCGCCTCAACGACAACCAGCTCGCCGACATTCGCAGCCTGAAGATCGGCTTCGTGTTTCAGACCTTCAACCTTCTGGCGCGCACGAGCGCCCTGCGTAACGTCGAGCTGCCGATGATCTACAGCAACACCCGCAACCGCGAGAAGCTCGCGCGTCAGGCGCTGGAGGTTGTCGGCCTCGGCGACCGCGTCGGACACAAGCCGAACGAGCTCTCCGGCGGTCAGCAGCAGCGCGTCGCGATCGCCCGTGCGCTAGTAAACAACCCGCCGATCATCTTTGGCGACGAGCCAACCGGCAATCTCGACTCGCGCACGGGCGAGGAGATCATGCAGATCTTCCAGAGCCTGAACGAGCAGGGAAAAACGGTCGTGATCGTGACCCACGAGCAAGATATCGCGGAGCACGCCCACCGGATCATCCGCTTCAAGGATGGCAAGCTCGTATCGGACGAGCAGGTGCCGTACCCGCGAAACGCGAAGGATGAGCTGCGCAAGCTCGAAGCGCTGGTGGAGGCGTAGAAGAAGTGGCGGATACGGCACAGACGCTAGACGAGATCGCCGGCGCGCTTCGCTCCCGCATGGAGTCGACCAACCGGGCGCGCGAGGAGGCTCTTCGCGCCTGTCGCGAAGTTGTGCAGCACGCGTCGCGCTCGATACGGGCGCTCCATCGAGGCGAGATGGAAGCCGCGCGCGATCTAGCACGCGAATCACGAGCGCGCGTGGACCACGTCCGCGCGCTGCTGGCCGGCCATCCGGACCTGTTCCACGCCGGCTACGTGCACGACTCTCAAAAGGAGTACGTCGAGGCGGAGACAATGCTCGCCATCGTCGGTCGGACCGGGCTGCCGACGCCGGATTGGCTGGGCGTCGAGCCCGCAGCTTACCTTAACGGTATCGCCGAAGCGGCGAGCGAATCCCGCCGCTATGTACTGGACCGGCTGCGCGCGGGTGAGATTGAGCGCGCGGAATCCGTACTAAAGGTAATGGACGACATCTACTTCGAGCTGGTAACATTCGATTATCCAGACGCGATCACCGGCGGCCTGCGACGAACGACCGACGCGCTCCGGGCCGTGCTTGAGCGGACGCGCGGCGACCTGACGCTCACCATGAGCCAGCATCGCCTGGAGGTCGCGCTTCGCAAGGCCGAAGCGGTCGAGCGCCCATAAGGCCGCGGGGAGCCCCCGGGCCTATAGACGGAATCGCTGCGATAGAATGCCGGTCACCCTTTAGGCGCAGCTCGGAACACGCAACGCGAGACAGGCGTCAAATCATGTGTGATCTCCTTTGTGCCCAACAGATGGATATCCGCTGTCGTCACCGCCCCGGCGGCCAGTTCGGCGACAGCGGCTTTTTTGTGCCGCCCGATATAGCGCGCCGGAACGCGGGGACGCCGCGTTGACTCCCCTGCTAAGTGTGCTGCTCCCCGTCTACAATGAGCTGGATACCTTTCCGCTGCTGCTGGAGCGCGTGCGCGCGGTTCCCATCGACAAAGAGATACTCGTTCTCGATGACTGCTCCTCCGACGGCACGCGTGAGCTCCTCCAGTCCACAGTCGAGGGCAGATACGCCGATGTGCGGGTATTCTATCATGAGACGAATTGCGGCAAGGGAGCCGCGCTGCGGACGCTGATACCGCATGCGCGCGGTGAGTTCAGCATCGTGCAGGACGGCGACCTCGAATACGATCCTCAGGACTATGTCTCCATGATCGAGGCGTTTCGGACCACGAGCGCGGCCGTGGTTTACGGATCCAGATTCATGTGCGGCATTCCGAAGATGCGGCCCGCAAATCGAGTGGTCAACATGCTGCTTGCCTGGATGGTCCGGTTCTTTTACCGAGCGCAGTTGACGGACGAGGCCACCTGCTACAAGGCCTTCCGGACCGAACTGCTTAAGAGCATTCCGCTTACCTGCCATCGCTTCGAGTTCTGTCCCGAAGTCACGGCAAAGGTACTGCGCCGCGGCCACGCGATTGTCGAAGTGCCGATCTCGTATTCGGCGCGAACGCTGGCCGAAGGCAAGAAGATTCGCTGGACAGACGGCGTAGAGGCTATCTGGACACTGCTCAAGTTCCGTCTCGTCTCCTGATCGATCTGCTCGCTGTTTGCTTCCACTAGACTTAGGAGGACTCAGTTGTCATACCAATCGGATTACGACGAAGCGCGGCGGCGCTTTCTGCAAACTACGATCGCCGGCATAACCCTGGCCGGCCTGCCGGCGTGGTACGCCAAGGACGCCATCGCCCAGGCGCGCGAACAGGACGCCGACCTGCCGAAGGAGGTCCCGGCCAACGAACAGATCAATATCGCGGGGATCGGGCTCGGCGGAAGCAAGGGCGGGTTCCGGCAGGGCTTTGGCGATACGCAGAACATCGGAAGCCGGCCCGGCGTCAAGCGCGTCGCGGTATGCGACGTCGATAAGACGCATCTGGAGGAGGCCGCCGACATCTTTGGGCTGAAGGACCCGAAGGACCATTACAAGGATTTCCGCGAGGTGCTCCAGCGCAAGGACGTGGATGCGGTCGTGATCGGCACGCCGGACCACTGGCACGCCGAGATCGCCATCGCCGCGATGAAAGCCGGAAAGCACGTCTATTGCGAGAAGCCGTTAACGCTCACGATCGATGAGGGCAAGAAGCTCGTCAAGGTGTGGAAGCAGACGGGCCGTATCTTCCAGACCGGCAGCCAGCAGCGCTCCGACGAGAGGTTCCGACTCGCCTGCGAGCTCGTCCGAAACGGCCGTCTCGGCAAGATCAAGACAGTCCACGCCAATCTTCCCGGCGGGCCGGTCGGCGGCCCGTTCGAGGTTAAGCCCGTCCCGTCCGACTTCGATTGGGACTTCTGGCAGGGTCCGACGCCGGAGGCCGAGTATGTGTTCGAGAAGACGCACGGCAACTTCCGCCAGTGGCTGGAGTATAGCGGCGGCATGATGACGGACTGGGGCGCGCACCACAACGACATCGCGCAGTGGGGCCTCGGAACCGACCGGTCCGGTCCGATCGCCGTCGAAGCCATGGGCGTGCGCCACTTCGGCCACAACTGCTTCAACGCCTTCCAGGAGTTCGAGGTCACCTACACCTATCCTGGCGATATCAAGCTGATCACGAGCAACAACGGCGAAAATGGCGTGCAGTTCGACGGCGAGAATGGCTGGATCTTCGTTAGCCGTGGCGTCATCCGTGCCAGCGACCAGCGCCTGCTCGACGATCCACTGCCTGCCAACGCCGTCCGGCTGTATAATTCGAACGACCACCACGGGAATTTCGTGGAGTGCGTGCGCACGAAGAAGCAGCAGCCCATTTGCGACGCGGAGATCGGCTATCGGTCGGTATCGGTCTGCCATATCGGCAACATCTGCCTTCGCGAAGGCGGCCGGCCGCTGCAGTGGGACCCGGTAAAGCAGGAGTTCGTGAACGACAAGGCGGCGAACGCCTACCTGAGCCGCCCGCGGCGCGGCGTTTGGAAGCTGGCGTAGCCCGCGCCGGGCTGTCCGAGCCATAGCGCAGCTGGGGCCGCATTGTTACGGCCCCAGCTGCGCTTCTATTTGTCAGTCGCGTACTTCCCCTATCCGGCTGCCGTGGCGAGCTCCAGCAGCCGGTCGGCGCGCTTCTCGAGCTCCTCGCGGCCTTGCAGCAGCGCAAGCCAGCGGACCGGTATGGCCGCCATGCCGTACCGCGCGCCGGCAAGCGCGCCGACGACTGCGCCGACGGTGTCGGCGTCGGCGCCGCGGTTCACGGCGTCGACTACGGCCGCTTCGTAGGACGACGTGTGCAGCAGCGACCAGAGCGCGACCTCGAGCGTATCCAGTACCCAGCCTGTAGGACTCGTACTGTTCTGCGGCTCCGTTGCACGGTGCACCCGCTCGCGCAGCGCGTCCGAGGGGAAGCCGCACGCAATGTAGCCGGCCTCGACCGCGTCGGCGGCCAAAGCGCCGTTCAGCAGCTCAGTGATCGCGACGTTGACGAGGACGCACGCTGTCTCGCAATCGGGATGCGCGTGCGTTATCCGGGAGAGTACCGGAGAGAGGCTGGCCGCATAGTCCGGCCTTTTGAAAAAGAACATAGCGAGCGGCGCGCATCGCATCAGCGAGCCGTTGGCCGCACTGTGCGGATCGGCCTCGTACGCTTCAACCGCGGCCTCGGTCCATGACGCGCCCTTCTGGATCGCGGTCAGGACGCGCGCGGTGTGCAGGCCGATGTCCTTGGGGCCGGCTTGCATCCAGGCGACGAACCGACGCGCAATGTCGTCAGGATCGAAGACCGTCTTGGCGAGCAGGCTGTCTACGATGCAGAGAGCAAGCTGCGTATCGTCTGTCCATTCGCCCGGCGCAAGCTGCTGCCAGCCGCCGCCGATCATTTCGGTCACGTAGGCGCCCGGTCCGCGCGCCGGCTGGAACTCCAGCGGAGCGCCCATGGCGTCGCCTACTGCGAGGCCGACCAGCGTGCCGCGAAACCTGTCGCGAAGCGAGCCAGGTTCGTCCGGTTGTGCCAGGGATTCGTTCATATTAGATGCGAATCTGCGTCGGAGCGGCGGAATCAGGCCGGCGCGAGGCCGAGAAAATCCTTCATCGCCTGGATCAACTTCTTTCGGTCGTCCGGATCGGCCATCTGCAGACCGTAGTGGTTGATGAGAAGCACCTGCTGATCGATCCAGTCCGCGTAACACGAGGGGCAGACCTTCTCTTGCACCGTTGCGCCGAGCTGCCCGCCCATCGGCGGCTCCGGCATTGCTTCCGCCGATTTCCCGCACCGCACGCACGTAATCGTCGCCACCGCACACTCCTTTTCACGCCGGCCATCTCTGCCGCCGCACGCCACCGCGGCGCGCTCGACTTTCCGCGCGGCACTGTTCATTTCCTCCGCTGCTCCTCGATGTCCGTACGCCATAGCATCGGTCTTGTCACTCCGGCGACGCACCGTCAAGGCCCTGCGGGATTCGCGCGCCGGGACCCGGGCCGGCCCTCCTACTGGATTTGACGCATGGCCCATCCATTCGTTATCTACAAAAGGTAAACTTTGAGACGGACTGTCCGGGTCCCACATATGAAGCCAAGGCGGTAACGATGAAAGACCCACGATGCGCCAAGCTAGCGCAGCTTCTCGTAGAGCATTCAACCCAGGTTCGGCCCGGCGACAACGTACTCGTCGAGGCGTTCGACGTCCCGGCGGACTTCACAACGGAGCTCATTCGGTCGATCGCAGATCACGGCGGGCGGCCGATCGTGAGTACCTACCAAACGCCCGTCCTCGCCGCCCTCTACACGTGCGCGACGGAAGAGCAGATGCGCGCGATCGGCGCCGTCGAGCGGGCGCGGATGGAGGCGGTGCAGTGCTACATCGGAGTCCGCGGATCACACAACATCAGCGAGCTTAGCAGCGTTCCGCCGAGCCGCATGGCGCTATACGAAAAGCACTGGTGGAACCACGTCCATTCGGAGGTCCGCGTCCCCAAAACGCGCTGGGTCGTGCTCAGGTGGCCGACTCCGAGCATGGCGCAGGCGGCCGGCATGAGCACAGAGGCGTTCGAGGACTTCTACTTCCGCGTGTGCACCGGCGTCGATTACAGCCGGATGGGCGCCGCAATGGAGCCGCTGCACGCGCTGATGGACGCTACCGACGAGGTCCGCATCGTCGGACCCGGGACCGACCTCAGCTTCTCCAAGAAGAACATTGCGACAGTCGCCTGCGATGGGCAGCGGAACGTGCCGGACGGCGAAATATTCACGTGCCCCGTCCGCAACTCCGTGAGCGGGACGGTCCAATACAACTGCGAGACACTGTACCGAGGCACGGTATTCAGCGACATCCGCCTGACGTTCCGCCACGGCAGGATCGTGGAGGCCACCGGCAGCGACACGGCGAAGCTCAACGAAATCCTGGACGCGGACGAGGGCGCGCGCTACATCGGCGAGTGGTCGATCGCCGTCAACCCGTTCATCCTCAAGCCGATGAAGGACATCCTCTTCGACGAGAAGATCGCCGGCAGCTTCCACCTCACGCCCGGCCAGGCTTACGAGGAGGCGGATAACGGCAACCGCTCACAGGTCCACTGGGACATGGTCTGCGTCCAGCGGCCGGAGTTCGGCGGCGGCGAGATCTACTTCGATGGCAAGCTCGTTCGCAAGGACGGCCTGTTCGTGCCGGAATCGCTTCGCGGCCTGAATCCGGACCGCCTCGCCGCTGCGTAGGACCTAACCTCCGGCCCCGTTCCCCAGAGACGGCACTCCCGAAGGTGCCAGCAGCGGGCAGAATCCAGAATCGCCCCTTCCCGCTTGCGGAAGAGAGGAGAACCGAATCCCCTTCCCGCTTGCGGGAGGGGGCTCGCGGGTAGGTCCGCAGCGGGAGGCGCTGGTCGCGCGCGATGTCACCGGCGCTCGCAGCGCTGGAGGCCGTAGACGATGCTGTCGATCAGCGCCTGCCAACTCGCCTCGATCATGTTTGTCGAGACGCCTACGGTACTCCACTCGGTCGTTCCGTCGGACGAGACGATCGTGACGCGGACGCGCGCCGCCGTTCCCTCGCGCGTGTTCACCACGCGCACCTTGAAGTCGATGAGCTTGATCTGTGCCAACTCGTCCGGGTAGAACTCCATCAGCGCCTTGCGGAGCGCGCCGTCGAGCGCGTGGACCGGACCGTCTCCCTCCGCAACCGTCAGCCGCTCGTCGCCATCCACGGCGATCTTGACGGTCGCCTCGGTGATCGACTCGTCCTTCTCCCCCCGGCGCTCCACGATGCACCGAAAGCCTCGGAGCTCGAAGAAGGAGTGGGCGCGGCCAAGCGCCCGCATCATCAGCAGCTCGAAGGAGCCCTCCGCGCCCTCGTAGCTGTACCCCGCATGCTCTCGTTCCGTCACCGCCTGCAGCAGCTTGCGGGCCTCGGGCGATTTGCGATGCATGTCCAGGCCGTACTCCGCTGCCTTGCCCTCCATGCTGCTGCCGCCCGCGAGCTCCGAGACCAGCAGCCGCCGCGAGTTGCCGACGAGAAGCGGATCGGTATGCTCATAGCTGGCGCCTTTCAGCACGGCGTCCGCATGGACCCCTCCCTTGTGCGCGAAGGCGCTTCGGCCGACGTAGGCGCGCCGGGTGTCGGGCACCAGGTTGGCGAGCTCGTCCACGTACTGCGAGAGGCCCGTGAGGTGCGCCAGCGATTCCGGAAGCAGGCAGTCGTAGCCGAGCTTGAGCCGCAGGGAGGCGACCACCGGCACAAGGTTACAGTTGCCACACCGCTCGCCATAGCCGTTCACGGTGCCCTGCACGTGCATCGCGCCTTCCGCCACGGCCGCCAGCGCGTTGGCCACGCCGCACTCTGCGTCGTTGTGCGTGTGGATGCCGATCGGCGCGCCGGGCAGTTCCGCGATCACGTCCCGGACGATCGCGGCTAGCTCGACCGGCAGCGTGCCGCCGTTCGTATCGCACAGCACCAGTCGGTCCGCGCCGGATTCCAGCGCGGCCTTCAGGCAGTTGATTGCGTACTCCGGGCGGTCCTTGTAGCCGTCGAAGAAGTGCTCCGCGTCGTAGATGACCATCGCTGCGTGGAGCTTCAGAAACTCCACGCTATCGGCGATCATGCGGAGGTTCTCATCCAGCGTGGTCCGAAGCGCGAACCGAACGTGCTCCTCCCACGTCTTGCCGAAAATGGTGATGACGGGCGTCTCCGCGCGCACGAGCTTGGCGAGCTGCGGATCGGATGCCGCCTCGATATCGGCGCGGCGCGTGCTGCCGAAGGACGCGAGCTTCGAGTGGCGCAGCGTTACTGCCTTCATCCGCTCGAAGAACTCCTCGTCCTTCGGGTTCGAGCCGGGCCAGCCGCCCTCGATGAAGTCCATTCCGAATTCGTCCAGCCGCCGGGCGATACGAATCTTGTCCTCGACGCTTAGGGTAATCCCTTCGCCCTGCGAGCCGTCGCGGAGCGTCGTATCGTAGATCTCTATTCGCCGGCGCGGCGAATCGGTGCTGGTCACGTGAGCGGTCCTTTCGATCGTTTGCCCCGAATGGCTCTAGAGTATACCATAGGCAGGATTGCCCGCTTTCGCGCGCAGGCAGGGCTGCCATACGCAGGAATCGAGGCGCATCCAATCGAAACGCGGAGCGAGGAGGGCCGAACACGATGGTGCGTCTGATGCTTTGCGCCGCCATGGTCCTGTGGTCCGCAGCGGCGCTGGCTGCCGACGGCGTTCCGGACGCGCTGCGGATCGACGTTCAGCTGCTGGTCCGGCTGAAGATCGTTCGCGGCAGCAGTTACTGGGAGCGGCACGCCGTTCCAGGCCAGACCTGCGACGGTCCCGCGGTCTGCGATATGCTCGGCAACATAGCGCGCGTGCTGGACCCGAAGGCCGCGCCGTCGCACGCGCTGGACACGCTGATGGCCCGGAAGATCATCTGGAACGACTACTGGGAGAAGAACGCGGTCCCCGGCAAACAGTGCAACGGCGAGTATGTCGCGACCCTCATCCATGTCGGCGCGGAGCAGCTAGGCGATGCGGACATTATTCAACGCTACCCCATGCGAGAAGGCATGATCCCGCTGCCGTCGCCGAGTGCCTTCTCCCTCGGCTCCGCGGCCGGGAATTCGGAAGCCTTTAACACGATCCTGGGGACGCAGACGTTCAGTCCGGCGTACCGCTTCACGCAGAAGCCACCGCTCCTTGAGACCGCGGAGGCCATTCGCGCGCTCGGCAGCAACACCATC
>DATGJU010000010.1:0-6667 GCA_035295045.1 Chthonomonadaceae bacterium | reverse complement strand
CGACGGACAGAAAGCGCCGCCGGTCGATAACCCGCTGCCCCGATGCGTCGCTCATGGTCGTTCGCTCCTTTCGCCCAACGTGAGCGCCAGAATTCCAGATTCGTTCCTGACGCACATTGGATCACCCGTCCTGTACCGAATCAATGATGGCGCCGGAACTGCCGGCGCGCGCCGCCGAATCTACTCGGTTACAGGCGACGGCTCATCGGCTCCCGAAACGAGCGCCTGGCGGAGGCGGCGCAGCACCCGGCCTGCAACGTCCGTAAAGACCGCGTCGCCGCATAGGAGGCGCGCGGCAGTCCGCGTTGCGCCCGGCCGCCGCACGCCGTGCTGATAGCAGAACCTGGGCCACTGGTAGAAAAACTTCGCCAGCTTGAGCGCGGAATCGAAGTTTGTCCTGAATTCGCGGCCAATCGCCTGCGTGTATTGGCGCTGGCTGCCCTCCAGTACCGCGCACGCCGCGATCTGGCCGCTCTTCAAAGCATGCAGGATGCCGTCGCCGAAGAACGGATTGATCAGGCCGGCAGCGTCGCCCGCGAGCAGCACCCGCGCGTCGGCGGACTGCAGCTTGTCGAGGCCGTTCCAGATCGGCAGCGGGTGCGCGTGAAACGTCAGCTCATCCTCTCGGCGCGGCACGCCGAGCATATCGAGGTAGTCCATTATCGCCCGCCGGAGGTCCGCGCGGACGGTATTGTCTCCCTGCTCACCGGCCTGCTTCGGCCGGAATACGCCGGCTCCGACGTTAATGTGGTCGCCTTTCGGAAAGACCCAGGCGTAGCCTCGCTCGACCGCGCCGTACTCCAGATGGCAGACATCGGGCCGCAGGTCGACATGGCCATCGCCCCAGGCGTGCGGCACCTCCGCTTCAATCGCGATTGCGAGCGCTCGGTTTCGCCTGAGGCCCGAGCTGCGCGCGACGACGCCGTTGGCGCCGTCCGCGCCGATGACCGTTCCTGCCGTACCGGACCAGCCGCCTGCGCGACCATCCGCCGTGACGCGGACGGCGCCGTCCGCGTCACGATCGATCGATCGAACCGCGAGTCCATCGCGCAGCTCGGCGCCGGCGGCAGCCGCCCGCTGGGCGAGCGCGTTATCGAAGACGGAGCGGCGCACCATCCAGAGCGAGATTTGGCGAGGTTCATTCGGATCCGGGTTTAGTGGCGCGAGCACGGCCTGGCCGAACTGCCAGGTGTGGCGCATGAAGCGCGTGTCCGCCTCGACGAACGCCTCCGGCGCGAGATCGCGGTAGGTGTCCAGCGCGAGCACCTGCTCGACCGCCATGGGCATCCCGCCGCCGCATGTCTTGTGCCGCGGCAAGGCGTGCTTTTCGATCAGCGCGACCCTGGCTCCGGCGCGCGCCAGGTCGAAGGCGGCGGCGCAGCCGGCGGGACCGGCGCCGACGACGACCGCGTCATATTGGGGCATGGTACTCCTGCCGAACTTCCGGGTAATCGGCTTTCCAGGCCGCTGGCAACGCAGCCAGGCCAGCATTTAGTGCGCGTAACGACTATAGGATACCCGGTTCTAGTCGGATCGCGCGAGTTCGGCGGCGCTCTCCAGCGACATCACCGCGCCGGTGCGCCAGTGCAGGTCGTAGCTCTCCTCGCCAAGCGTTTCCCGGATATCCGCGAGCAGCCGCTCATAGGGCTCGTGCTGGTTTGGAGGCATGGGAGTACCGAGCTGCTCTATGCCGGCGGCGACCGCTGCAAGGAGCGTGGCGGCGCGCCTGGAGTCGCCTCTCGAGTGCTCGGCCGCGGCGAGCGCCCTCAGCGACGTGGTCATCCCTACCCGGTTACCCAGCGCAGAGTCTATATCGAGGCTCTCAAGCTGCAATCGCCGCGCCTCGTCGGTGTGGCCCTGAACCTGCAGCACTTCGCCAAGCGAGCAGAGCGCCGCGGCGATCGACCGGCGCGCGCCGATTCGGCTGAAACGCTCCAGCGACCCGCGAAACGAGCGCTCGGCCAGCTCCAGGTCACCCTGGTAAAATGCGATCTCGCCCCGCGTGTGAAGGTTGACCGCTTCGCCGAGAAGGTTCGCGTGCACGCCGTCGATCTCGATCGCCTCCTCGATGAACTCCTTCGCGCGCTCATAATCGCCGAGGCGCTTCGCGATGAGACAGCGCGAGTGCAATACGGAGGTGAGTCCCATGGCATTGCCTGTCTTGCGATGGATCGCATCCGCCTCCGAGAGCAGCGCCTCCGCCTCGCGATAGGCGCCTTGCTCTTTGAGCGGCAGCGCGAGGTTCATCAACACCACTCCGACCGCGGACGCCTCGTCCAGCTCGCGCAGGATGCGCAGTCCCTTTTCGTAGTATTCGATCGCCTTGGCGCAGTCACCCTGGTGGTAGGCAACGAGGCCAAGGCTATTGTACGTCATGCCCACGCCGCGACGGTCGTTCGCGTCGCACTGGACCGCCAAATTGCGGTGGTGGATCGCCTGCGCGGCCTCCATGTCGCCCATAGCCCAGCACAGGTCGCCCGCGGTCTTCATCGCCTTGCAACGCAGGGCCACCGGCGCGTCCGGCGTCTGCTCCAGGACGCGCTCGAGCCACCCGCGGCCCTCCGCGTAGAATCCGTGGACGTACCAGTGCCAGAAGAGCGCGGTCGCCAGCCGCATCCGCTCGACGCCCGGCCCCGCCTCCTGCAGCGCCTGGCGAAGGTTGTCGTTGTCCCGCATCTGCTCGCTCAGCCGCTGCGTCTGGTTCGCTCCGCGCATCTCCGATTCGGCCTCCTCGGTGAACCGCAGACACCAGCGCAGATGCCGGACACGCATTCGCTCGCGCTCGCCGCCCTGCAGCAGCTTCTCGGCCGCGTACTGGCGCAGCGTCTCCAGCATGCGGTAGCGCGTCTCGCCACCGTCGCCCGACTCCGCAAGCACGAGCGACTTCTCGACAAGTCCGCTCAGCAGATCCAGAATCTGGCCGCGATCGATCCCCTCCCGCGGTAACGGACCGGCGGGCGATCCGCCGGGATCCTCGTCCGGCGCGTCGGCGCAGACCTCCTCGCACGCCTCGAGCATCCAGCCGCCGGCGAATATCGATACCCGCGCGAACAGCATGCGCTCCTTCGGCTCCAGAAGATCGAAGCTCCAATCTACAAGCGCTCGCAGCGCCTGCTGCCGGGGCGGCGCGGCGCGGCTCGGGGAGGTTAGCAGGCGAAACCGGTCGTCGAGCCGGGAGGCAATCTGCACGACCGAGAGGCTGCGCGCGCGGGCCGCTGCGAGCTCCAGGGCCAGCGGAATTCCGTCCAGCCTGCAACAGATTTTGGAGATCGCGCCGATGTTCTGCGGCGACGCGACGAATCCCGGCTGAGCCGCGGCAACGCGCTCGACAAACAGGCTGACGGCGGGCGAGCGCTCTACGATGCCCGAGACAATCGTCGCGATTGCTTCCTCTCCCCCGGGCGCCGCAGCGGAGATCACGCTCTCCGGGTCCGGCAGCGGCAGCGGCTCAAGACGGAACGCGACTTCGCCCGTGATTCCTAGCGCCTGCCTGCTCGTGGCAAGGACGTAGAGCTGAGGGCATGCCGTTACAAGGCTGCGGATCAGTGCGGCGCACGGCTCGAGTAGGTGCTCGCAGTTGTCCATGACGATGAGTGTGCGGCGGTCGCGGAGCACGTCGACCAATGTCTGCGGGAGTGGCTTGCCGGCCTCCTCGCGCACGGAGAGCACGGCGGCCAGGGTGCGTGGGACGAGCTCCGGGTCTACGATCGCCGCCAGATCGACGAACCACGCGCCTCCTGGAAATTGCGGCTTGAATCGCGATGCGGTCTCGATGGCCAGGCGGGTCTTGCCGAGGCCGCCCATGCCGATCAGAGTGACGAGGCGCGAGTCAGTGAGCCGGCTGGCGGCCAGGGTGAGCTCGCGCTCGCGACCGAGGATGCCGGTCAGCGGCGAGGGGAGGTTTGTTCCCGGCCGCTCGGCTTGCTCGGTGGATCTGGTTGGCTCGACGGGCACAGAGGCCCGCGCCACCGGTTCGGAGCCGTTTGCTGTGGGTCCGGAGGTTCGTGCTGTCAAGCCGGAGGGCTGCCAATCCGGATCGGAGGCTCGTGCTGTCGGATCGGCGGAGTTAGCGGGTGGCCGGGTGGCTCCGGATGCCTGGAGGCTCTGGTAGAGCCTGGTGGTCTCGTCGGAGGGCTCGAGGCGGGTATTGCTATGAAGGAAGAGGCGCAGCTGGCGGTAGACCTGGATGGCTTCGGCGGGCTCTCCATTGGCGGCGAGGGCGAGCATGAGGTCGTGATAGAGCGCTTCGCGAAAGGGATCGGCGGCGATGCCGATGCGCAGGTAGGTTATGGCTCGCGCCAGGTCGCGGCTCTTGGATGCGGTGTTGTCGGCCTGGAGCTGGTCGCGGCTGCTGGGCGTACTGGTATCTGCCTTGGGCAGGTCGCTGCCGGGTGTGGCGTTGTGGGCCTGGGCGTGGAGTCTGGCGGCGGTGTGGAGGGCCTGGAGGTAGGCTTCGGCCCGGGGGATGCGCTCGGTGTCGCTCCACACTTCGGGGCAGTCTTGGAGCAGGGGCGCGCGGTAGAGCTGGATTGCGGCATCGAGCCGGGCGAGGCTGGCGCTGGGGTTGCGCCCCCCGGCCCCCAATTCTGGGGGAGTCAGGGCGCCGGCGGACGGGCTGGAGGTGGGAGACAAGCCCCCACGGTACGTCAGGGCGTCGAAGGCGAGGGCGTCTACGTCTTGTGGGGATATGTTCAGGGTGAGGGTGTGGGTGGTGGCCTGGATGGCCTGGCCGCAGGGGCCGAGGGCGGTTTTGAGATCGGTGAGGGTTCGGCGTAGGGTCTGACGGGCGTCGTCGCTATCGGGCCAGAGTGTTGCGGCGAGCCAGTCTCGGGAGACGGGCTGGTTGGCTCTGAGGGCGAGGAGTGCGAGGAGCCAGAGGCCTTTGCGCGAGCGGACTTTGGGGAGGCTCTGGCTGCCGCATGTGGCGGTGACGCTGCCGAAGAGCTGTATTGTGAGGCTTTGGCTGCACGGGGTTGTGGTCACCCTGGATTCACCCTTCCTGCGTTCTGCTGGTTGCTGGTAGCTGGTAGTTGGTAGCTGGTAGTTGGTACTCCATACGGGACTGTCGTCTGGCGGATGCGTTTGACCTGCTACTTGCTACCGGTTCGTGGCTCTGGGCTTGATCGTGGGTTCTGTATGCTTCATGGTGTATGGTTTTTCCTGCGGGCACACGGGGCTGGTTAGGCGATGAGGAGGCGGCCGTCCTGGTCGTAGATGGCGCCTTCCCAGTGGAGCAGGGAGCCTGTGATATCGCGGAGCGCGACGAGGATGGTTTCGAGGCGCTGGAACCGGCTGTGCTCTAGATAGTTTGGGCCTGCGTCGTAGCCGATGATGATTCGCGTGGACCGGACGCGGCGGATGAACTCCTGATCGAGTGTTGCGCCCTGGGCCTGGGCGAGGGCTGCGGCGTATTCGAGAAAGCTGTGCACCTGGCGGGCTATGTGGGGCCGGCGGGTGAGGTAGAGGTTGACCTGGAAGTCTCGCCACTGGTAAGTGTATCTTTCCACATTGGCGCGCAACTCCGGGTCGTATTCTATCCCGTGGCTGGCTTTGGCTCCGGGCGCGAGTCTGGCCATTTGCCATGGTGCGAGGCGGTCTGTGCTCTGGCAATACAGTGTCATCGACGCGCTCCTGTGTGTTGCGGCGGCGAGTCCTATGTGTTTAGACGGCCCGGCTGCTCTCTCGGTTCCTGCCCGCGAAGCCTTCGCATCCAGGAACCACGCCGCTGCTGCCCCCAGCCCCCAATTCTGGGGGAGTCATATGGGCCAGCTACCAGCTACCAGCTACCAGGAACCAGCTAGTTGCTGCCAGCTGCCGGCTATGGCGACGATGACGCCCTGTACGCTGAGGCGGGCGGGGTCTGCGATTGGGATGCGCGGCACGGCGGGGTTTGAGGAGAGCAACTGGACGCCTCGGGGGGTCTGGGCGATGCGCTGGATGGCTGGGCCGCCGTCGGGGACGAGGACGAGGGCGATCTGGCCGGGGGCGGCTGTGCGCGGGGTTGAAACCCCGGTCTAAGTTTACGAAAGCCGCCTGCGCGGGTTGGGGGGCGATGTGGATAAGCAGGGCTTCCATGGTTTTCGGGGCCGTGGGCGAGCCCCATTCGCCCTTTCCGTGGTGCGAGGCGACCACGTGGAGGACCTGGTCTTCGAGCTCCCCGGGGAGCATTTTGCCGCGCCGTCGGAGACGTGCGGCGGCCCTGGCGACGATGACTCCCTGTGGGATGTGCCCGAGAAGCTGGCCGCTCGTGGTGAGTCCAAATCCGTGAATCGTCGCGTCTATCTCCTCACTCTTGCCGATGTCATGGAGCAGCGCTCCGGCAAGGGTGAGATCGCGGTCGACCAGGCGCAGGCCCGAGAGGTTCTGCGCGTCCGCCATGGCCGTGGCGAGGTCGGCGACTTCCAGGGTGTGGCGCTGCAGGCCACGGGCAGCTCTCGAAACGGGCGCGCGGTCTTCGCATCGGTGACGAGTATCTCGGTGAGGAGCGCTTTGAGGCGCGGATCTTCGACGGAGGCGATGTGCGCGGCGAGCCTGGCCTCGAGGTCCGCAAGGGCATGGGCGGAGCTGGTGAGAGACTCGTCCAGGTCGTCGGGAGCTTCGATCGTCTTCGGGAGGCTGTCGAGGGTGATCTGCGGCCGGCCGTTGTATGTGCCGACGCGCCAGGGGG
>DATGJU010000009.1:0-2829 GCA_035295045.1 Chthonomonadaceae bacterium | reverse complement strand
ACGACCTCGAGGGTCAGCCTGCTCATCTCGCGCTGGAGCCCGATGGCCTCCCCGACGGACCACGCGGCGATCCGGCGCTCCACGATCCCGCCAATCGTCTCCGCGTACTCGCGGTTCCGGCTAGGATGGAAGGCCGGGCTGCACGCGTGCCTGTCCTCCCGCCACTCGTCTCCATCGATCGTGACCAGACCGCGGCCGAGCGCGCGGCGGATGGCCGCCGTCCGCAGCCATGCCGGCTTCACGTAGTCGCGGTGGTCCGTGACGAGGACGCGCTCGATATCGTCGGGATCGAGCAGGAGCAGCGCGGGAATGTGGAGCAGCCGCAGCGGGACCGCCGGCCCGTAGCTTCGCGCGGACTCCGTGAGGAACGCGAGGGGATCGCGGCAGAACGCCGGCAGGTGGCCCAGAATTGGATGCGCCGGAGGATGGAGCGGCTGGCGCGCCGCGCGCAGGATCGCGCTCACGCTACACCCTTCCGAAAAGCAGGCAGGCGTTTATGCCGCCGAACCCGAACGAGTTGGACAGGACATAATCCGCATGGGCAGCGCGGCCCTGGCATTCGCGAATGTAGTCCAGATCGCACGCCGGATCGGGGTTTTCCAGGTTGAGCGTCGGTGGAAGCCAGTCGTCGCGGATCGCCAGCAGGCTGATCGCGGCCTCCCACGCACCGCTTGCCCCCAGGGCGTGACCATGGGCGCCTTTGGTGCCGCTTACCGGTATCTGGTGCGTCGCGTCGCCGAAGACCTGCTTTATGGCTGCAGTCTCGGCCGAATCGTTCAGCGGAGTGCTCGACCCGTGCGCATTGATGTATCCGACCTGTTCGGGCTGCACGCCCGCGGCGTCCAGGCACAGGCGCATGCATCGGGCGGTTTGCGCGTTGTCGGCCCGAGGGTGCGTCATGTGGTAGCCGTCGTTCGTGCAGGCGTGGCCGAGGATTTCACCGTAGATGGTCCCGCCGCGGGCCTTCGCGTGGACGAGCGATTCCAGGGTGAGCATTGCGGCGCCCTCGGCCATCACGAAACCGTCGCGGCCCGAGTCGAAGGGCCGGCTCGCCGTCTCCGGATCGTCATTGCGCTGGCTCATCGCCCGTATGAGCGCGAACGCGCCGAAGCAGAGGGGCGAAAGCGGCGCCTCGCAGCCCCCGGCGAGCGCGACGTCCACGGTCCTGGCGCGGATGAGATCGAACGCGCGGCCGATCGCGATCGGCGCGGCGGCACAGGAGTCGCCGTTCGCGGTGGCCGGACCGTTCAGGCCTAGCTCGATCGCGACGTTGCACGAGCCGGCCCCGTTGAACACGCTGAGCGCGAGCATCGGATTGACGCCGCGCGGCCCCTGCGCCATGAACTTCGGGTACTGCTCCTCCGCGAAACTGATCCCGCCAAGGGCCGTGCCCAGGCAGACGGCGACGCGGTCGCGGTCGGTCTCATCCAGATCGAGGCGCGCGTCGGCGATCGACATCTTGGCTGCCGCCACGGCGAACTGAGAGAACTTGTCCAGCCGCTTCAGCTTCTTGCCTTCGATGTAGGGCAGCGGATCGAACCCCTCCACCGTGGCGGCGACATGGCTCGAAAAGGGCGAGGGGTCGAACGCGGTGATGGTGCGCACGGCGGAGCGCGCTGCGCGAAGGCCGGAGCGCAGGCCCTCCACGCCGATGCCGATGGGCGTGATCGCGCCTATTCCGGTCACGACAACTCTGTGTTGGTCGGGGATCGTTTCGTGTTCGGGCAATCCGGGTCTCCACGTCGCAGCGTACGTACTAACAGAATGTACGGCGAACTGCGCGCAAAGTGTCGCAGGCGGCGGTATGTACTGGAGGGGCTGCCTTTTTGCCAGTCATGGGGAGCCGGAGCATTGTCGTCGTGAAGAGTCTGATGGCTTGGGACACGCCGCCGAGGATCGACGAGCAGGAGCTGATCGACGATGAAACGCAGCCGTACGCCGACCTGCGGGCGAGCATGGGCGACGTGCGGAACGCGAACCGCCTGCTGGGCGGCACGCAGGTCGTTACGCGACAGGTTCGGCGGTGGCTGCGCGCGCCCGCGGCGCCAGCCGCACAGTCGGTACCTATAACCTTCCTCGACGTGGCGACGGGCACGGCGGACCTGCCGCTCGCCATCCTGGCGACTGCGGCGCGCGATGGCATCGGCACGCGCATATTTGGTCTGGACTATAGCGCGCAGATACTGCGAGCGGCGAGCGAGGTAGCCGCCGGCTCGCCCGCCATTCAGCTCATCCGCGGAACCGCGTTCCGGCTTCCGTTCCGCGACGCCAGCGTGGACTATGCCATCTGCTCGCTCGCGTTCCACCACTTCGGCTTCGAGAAGAGCGTGCGCGCACTTCGGGAGATGGAGCGCGTGGCGCGCCGTGGCTGGCTCGTGAACGATCTGCGCCGAGCGCGGTCCGCCTGGTATCTTTTCCGAGCCGTGGCCGCCCTCGCGCGCATGAACCGGCTCACGCGGCACGACGGTCCCGCCTCGATCCTGCGCGCCTATTCGGTCGACGAGTACCTCGCGATGCCGGCCGCGCTCGGCCTTAGGGAGGGCACAGACTTCCGCCTCGAACGGAGCCTCTTCTACCGCGTCGCGCTGGTCCGAGACAAGCCGCCTGCCGGATAACCGACGCAAGGGAGCGGCCCGGCTGACCGGCGATCGCCGTACTTCGCGAGCGCCGGCCAAACGGGTCGGCGCGCCTATTTTAGGATGGCGTGGAAGGTGCCGGCCACGAAGCTCTGCTTCATGTCGGGCAGGCAGAGATAGATCTGGCCGGCCAATCGGCCGTTCTCGATCTTGCCGAACTGCAGCCGGATCACATAGTCGCCGGTCCAGGTCT
>DATGJU010000008.1:0-16772 GCA_035295045.1 Chthonomonadaceae bacterium | reverse complement strand
ACGGCTTGATGAAGGAGGCCGGCCGATATCTCGGAGCGCTGAAAGCGTGGAAGAAGGCCTGCAAGACGGGGCAGTACAACGACCGCCAGAAGGCGGCCGGGCTGGCGGCGCAGCTCGCGCCCGCGCTGGCCGAGCCGGCCGAGCGAGCCGCGTCGTCGTTTGCCGTCGATGTCCGCGAATACCTGTCCGGGGAGCAGTGGAGACGCGATGTGATCGAAGCTGCCGCGTCCGATCCGATCCGCCTGCGAGTTGCGGAGGAGGGCGATACTCTCGTCTCCTCGCCTGTAATCGTACGCGCGCAGCCGGGACGCGCGGCGCTGCAGATCGGCCGGCAGAACTGGCCGCACCTGCGTCCTCGCGCGGTAGCGGCGGAGCTGAAGCGCCTGCGGGACCGAACCGGAAGCGCCAATTCGTCGGAGTTTCTGGAGAGCCTATTCGCCGTTTGGAACAGCCAGAAGGCAAACCGCCCCGTCTTCATCCGGTTCCGCGAAATATACGAGATGTGGAGTCTGACTCCTGGCTGGAAGCGTGAGAATCCGGCCGCGAAGTTCGCCCAGGAGATCTACGCGCTCAGCCGCTCCGGCATCGCCGCGACTCGATCCGGTCGACGCTACGAGATCATCACGCCCTCGGCCAACGCGAAGCCCGCGGAGATCTACAACGTGATCGCCGAAGACGGGCGCACCGTTTGCTACCTCGGCATCCGGTTCGACGAGTCGAAGCCGGCGGCGGGATCGTAACGCGACACCGGGAGGACCGACGCTATGCTGCACGACGAGTCTGCCGGCGAAAGACTGCGGATCGCGCCGGACTTGTGGCTGAACACACTCGATCGAGAGTAGCTGACGGAGTTCGTCCGCGCGGGTGGCTCCGCGGTGCGGGTCGTAAGCGGCGCGCCGGGAACGCTCGAAACGACGCGCGCCGCCGTGCTCGAATCGGCCCGCAACGCAGGCTATTTCGTCGCCGAGCTCGATCCGGGACAGCCGGACGCGGCCGGAAAGCGGCCAGACCTGCATCGCATCGATCGCATGTTCCTGGCCATCACCAGAGGCGTCGACTGGAAGGTGTGGGCCGCGGAGCAGGCGCGGCAGTACCTGCACAGCCGCGGTATCTACCTGGCGGAGGGCCGGCAGCTTGACGACCTTGATGGCATCGCGCGGGACAATGGCCGCGAGCCGCAGGACCTGCTCAATCAGTACCAGTCCGAATTCGCAACGCCGCTCTTGCGGGATCACGGCCTCTCCGTCGAGTTCCGAGCGGCGATCACCGCGCTGGGTCGCGCCCAGCTCATCCCGACTCGCTGTCGCCCACGACGGAGGAGGTGCTGCTCGCGTGGCTCGGCGGCCGCACCATGCCGGGCGCCGCTGCGGCCCTAAAGCGAATTGGCATCTACGAGCGAGTCCAGCAGGCTAACGCGCGGCATCTGCTCGCCTCCTTCTGCCACTGGCTTCCGAAGACCGGCCACTCCGGCCTCGTCGTAACCCTTGACTTCCGACCGTACGAGTACCGCCGGACGCCGCCCGCCGCGAAAATAAAGCAGCAGAACAAGCGCGTGCGCGAGGCGGTCGAACGTGGAGGCTCGCAGGACGCGATCGCCGCAATCATCGCCGATTCCGAGTGGGAGCCGCCCGTGTCCTATAGCGACGCTGCCTATATGCAGATGCTGACGCTCATCCGCCGATTCATCGACGAAATCGACTGGCTGGAGAGCTTCCTGCTGGTCATCCTCACAACTCCGCAGTTTTATGATTCGAAGGCCTTCAACCCGGCGGTCAAGCGCTGCTATTTCGATTACGATGCCCTGCAGACGCGCATCGGCCTGGAGGTGCACGATGCGCGGCGGCCCAATCCCTGCGCCGCGCTATCGCACCTTGGAGCGGACGAATGACCCCAGACGCCGTCGCCGCGAGACGCGCCATAGAGTCGCTGCGGTCCGGCGTCCCGAGCCGGTACGCCGTCGAGCAGCTCGGTACCACGCAGTATGAGGTGAAGATCCAGTTCCAGGACGACCTGGATAGCCTTGTCGAGGGTAGTCCGGTATCGCCGCTGGTGGTGGCCGCCAACTTCGGCGCGGGAAAGACTCATTTGCTGGAGTACCTGCAAAGCCTGGCCGAGCGCATGGGCTGCGTTGCAAGCTACGTCGTGGTGAGTCCGGAGATGCCGCTCGGAAACTCGCACGTTGTGCTGAGGGCCATTGCCGAAAGCGCGCGCGCCCCCGGCCGCACCGGCAGGGCGCTCCGCGCCGTGATGGCGGACTTCAGCGCCTCCTCGCCGGAGTACGACGCGCTGCGCCGGTGGGTGCGCGACACCGGGTTGCAGGACTTGTTCAGCGCCGTCCTCCATCTCTACGCCGAGTTCCGGGCCGACGAGACGTTTCGAGCACAGCTACTCGAAGAGATCGAGGGCAAGGTCATGCTCAAGAACCAGTTGAAGAGCAAGCTCAAGGAGATCGGCCAATCCGCGGCTTACGATCTTGGGACGATGCCGCGGCAGCCGCAGGACGCCTGAGCTGGCACATGAGCGCATCCGTCTCATGGCGCAAATGTTCCGCGCCGCCGGCTGCCACGGCATCGTCATAATGTTCGACGAGCTGGAGCGCATTGCCAAGTTCTCGCTGAAGCAGCGCGCGGCGGCCTACCAGGAGCTTGCCTGGTGGCAGGAGGCCGCGCAGCGCTCCGCGGGCGCTATCCTGCCGGTGTTTGCCATGACCGACGAGTTCCTCGACACCTATGTCACCGGAGGGAAGCGCGACGCGCAGAAGTTCGTGTCCGGCGCGCTCGGCCAGGTGGTGGACGCGCGCGAGGCGCGGGCGTCTCGCGGAATTGAGCTCCTGAGCTCCTACGCGCTGCTCGGCTCACCCGATTCGCGCCAGATCGAGGAGATCAAGTACCGCGTCAAGGCGCTCTACGAGACGGCGTATGGCTGCGCCGTCCACGAGGTGGATACGCGCATCGACCGAATGTCCATCCGCTCCGAAATCCGCCGATGGATCACGCTATGGGACCTGCACCGCTACTACCCGGACTATTCGGCGGACATTCGGGAGGGGACTGTCGAGTTCGACCGGGCGGAGATCGCGGACGATACGCTCGCGACGGACGACGATACCGACGCGCCATGACCTTCGGCCGTGGCAGGCGACCCTGTACGGCGCTCTTTGGCGGCAATTGCGTGCCCGGGGCGCACGTTTGAGTGCAGCGCGGCTAGCTGCTCGCCACTTGCGCGGCTCGCGCCTACCAGGAGCTTCAGATGCCGGTTCCCTATCGCCGAACTCCTCGCGCGGCCGAAACGGGATGCGCGGCCTACCTCGACGTGGTGTGGATGCCAGCGAGCCGCACATTCTACGGAGGCATGCTGCTCGTCGACGGTAAAGGCCAGCCGATGGAGCTTGTCCACAACACCCTCACGGCGCCGGAAGACAGCCTGTGGCCAGACGATAAGCTCGCGCCTTCCGCCATTGCCGAGCTGGTTCACACGCTGTTCGATGCGTGCCGGCGCGATCCGGATCTGCTCGTTTGCTCGGAGGACGTGGGCACGCCGGAGTTCTGCCGCGTGGAGCTTGCGCCGGCCATTCCCTGCGCCCAGGTGTCCGCGGAGAGCCCCGACCTGCCAATCGAATGGAGCTGGCTGAACGCGCCGCCTGCGCCAGGCATGCGGGCCGGTGTACTGGCGCAAGAGCTCGCGCGGCGGGGCTTCTTGACCGAACCCTTCGATCGCATACGCTCCGCCCTGCGAATTGTCTACAGGGAAGCGCCATGGCCGAAGGCGTGAGCGCCGCGCGCAGGCGAAGCTTTGCGCGCCTGGCAGCCACCGCACCGGCCACCGTCGCGCCTGCGCGCCGGACCATCGGTCACGCGGTTCGCCATCCTATCGGCTGGTTTGATTTCGATGCGCCGCCGGTGGAGGGCAACGACGAAGACGAGCTGGAGGGTGCAACGGGCGCAAGCGAGTCGGCCCCGCTGTCGCCGGAGGCCGATCTCCTGCGGCGACTTGCGGCCATACTCCAGCCGCCTCCGACTTCGCTCTACGCACCGAACGGCTTCGTTCAGTGGCCCTCTCCGCTGCTGGCCTACCAGCGCGTGGGCGTCGTGGCCCTGCTGGCAAACCGTGCGCTACTGCTCGCGGACGACATGGGGCTCGGAAAGTCGATCCAGTGCATCGCGGCACTCCGAATCCTGTTTCACCAGCAGCAGATCGAGCGGGCGCTGCTCGTCTGTCCCACGCCACTGCTAAACCAGTGGCAGAGGGAGTTCGCGAATTGGGCGCCGGATCTGCGAACCGTCATCGTGTCCGGTGCGCCGTCCGATCGGGCTGCGCTTTGGCAAATCTCCGCGCACGTTCGCGTTGTCGGATACGAGACGCTTCGCGCGGACGTTTTCGATCTCCGCGATAGCCCGGTTCTACGCGCTCCGTGGGACGTCGTGATCCTGGACGAGGCGTCGCGCATCAAGAACCGCGAGACCGCCGTTGCCATAGCATGCCGGAGAATCCCACGCGAGCGGCGTTGGGCGCTGACCGGCACGCCCCTGGAAAACCGAATTGAAGACGTCGCCTCCATCCTGACCTTCCTGACCGACTCGCGGGTTTCGCCCGAGAACGACCAGATCGCAAAGGAGCTCCGCCGCGTTCTGCTTCGCCGGCGCAGGGAGGACGTGCTGGCCGACCTTCCACCGCGACTCGAGCACGAGATCACGCTGGAGCTGCCGCCCCGCCAGCGCGAGACCTACGATCTCGCCGAGACCGAAGGGATCGTGCAGCTTCGCGGGGCGAGCGAGCGCGTGACCATAACGCACGTCCTGGAGCTGATCTCGCGGCTAAAGCAGATTTGCAATGCGGATCCCACGAGCGGCGAATCCGCCAAGCTTTCGGATATTGAGCAGAGAATGCGCACCTTGACGGCGGAGGGCCATCGGGCGCTCATCTTTTCGCAGTTCGTAGACACGGAGTTCGGCATCGGCAAGGCGGCAGAGCGGCTCGCCGAGTTTCGCCCGCTCGCTTACACCGGGAGCCTCTCAGCGCAGCGGCGCGCCGAGATGGTTGCGCGGTTTATGGCGAGGCCGGAGCACAAAGCGCTTCTGCTCTCGCTGCGAGCGGGTGGAATGGGGCTGAATCTGCAGGCGGCCTCCTACGTCTTTTATCTCGATCGCTGGTGGAACCCGGCGATCGAGGCGCAGGCGACCGCGCGGGCGCATCGCATGGGCCAGATCAACCCCGTCATGGTTTACCGGTATACCTGCCTGAACACCATCGAGGAACGGATCGATGCGCTGCTGAAGGCGAAGCGCCGCCTCTTCGACGAGGTAGTCAACGACGCCTCCTTGGACCTTTCGACTTCGCTGACGGAGCGAGAGCTCTTCGGTCTGTTCGGCCTGCCGCCAGCGCGCTGATCGAGACTGCAGCAATCTCAGCGAAATCCAGGATCGAGCAATCGCATACGCCCCTTGCGTGTCGGTCGCTGGGCGGGCCATAATGGGGGCGGTGAAACAGCAGGCAGCGACCCGACCCGCTCGTCAACGGCCGCGCGCTGGAGTGAGCAGCCAATAAGTTGAAGGAACCAAGCGATGTCCGCGATATTGTAAGCCGGCGTCATCAACGATGCCCGTCCGCCGAAAGAGATAACGTATTAGGAGTATCTTGCCGGCTGGGAAACGACCCCTCCTCTGGAGGGCTCGTTCGAGGTCGTGGATGGAGAGCTCAGGATGGTCCAATCGCCAAACTGGCGGCACCAGCAAATCGCGCTCTCAATCGCGATACTTTTCCGCCAACACGTCTACGTAAAGGAGACCGCCTACGTCGGTATCGCACCCTTCGATATGGTAATCCGGCGCAAGCCCAAGCTCCGTACCCGGCAGGCCGACATGTTCTACAAAACACGGGAACGGCTGAAAGTGAACGCTGCGATCCTCGCGCACGGCCCGCTCGAAGTCGCGCCGGAATTGGTTGTCGAGATACTCTCACTGTGGGAGACGCCGCGAACCCTCCGCAACAAGCTGGACGATTTCCTGGAGGCCGGCATCCAGGAGGTCTGGGTGGTCAGCCCGGAGAGCGAGACGGTTCAGGTCGAGAGACTCAGCGCGGCTGGAATTGAAAGGGTGCGTACGTACGCGTTCGGCGAGACCGTCCAGTCCGTCGTACTCCGGGATTTGGCCGTCGCGACGGCAAGCATGTTCGCGGTCTGATCGTTGGCGACCGAGCCGGTAGCCGTCTGAGCGACCTGCGATCAGCGGAACTTCCGAAGATCGCTGGGAGGGCGCTTTAGGCAGCGCGCGGTACACGGCCTACTCATCTCAAGAAGGAGCAAAATGCGAAAGAAGATAACGATTGTCGGCGCCGGGCAGACGGGCGCCACGCTCGCGCACTGGCTTGCGGTTCGCGGCGACGTCGACATCGTGCTCTACGACATCGTCGAGGGTATGCCGCAGGGTAAGGCGCTCGACCTGCTGGAAGCGATGCCGATCATCGGCTCGGACGCGAGCATCGTCGGCACGAACAACTGGGAGAAGACCCGCGACAGCGATATCGTCGTCATCACCAGCGGCCTGCCGCGCAAGCCAGGAATGAGCCGCGACGACCTGCTCAAGACGAACGCAGGCATCGTGCGCGACGTGACGCTCGCCGCGGTCGATAAATCGCCCGGCTCGATACTGATGCTGCTCACGAATCCGCTCGACGCCATGTGTCACATCGCGCTCCACGAGAGCGGCTTTCCGCCGGAGCGCGTGTTCGGCCAGGCCGGCATACTGGACACGGCGCGCTTCCGCGCGTTCCTCGCGATGGAGACCGGGTACAGCGTCGCGGAGATCAACGCCTACGTGCTCGGTGGCCACGGCGACGACATGGTCCCGCTCATCGGCAGCACCAACGTCGGCGGGGTGCCGATCAGCAAACTGATCGCGGCGGACCGGCTCGCCTCCATCGTCGATCGGGCGCGCAAGGGCGGCGGCGAGATCGTCTCGCTGCTGAAGACGGGCAGCGCGTTCTACGCCCCGTCGGCCGCGCTCGCGCAGATGATCGACGCGGTGCTGAACGACCGCAAGCGAGTCCTGCCATGTGCCGTCTATACCGGGAACAATGCGGGCGGCTACGGGGTAAGCGATCTCTACCTGGGGCTTCCGGCGAAGATCGGCAGGGACGGCGTGGAGGAGATACTGAGCGTCGAGCTCACGCCGGACGAATCGGCGGCCCTGCAGAAATCCGCAGCTTCCGTCCGCGAGCTGGTCACGGCGCTCAAGAACTTCGACCCGCCGATGCTGCCGTAACATCTCGCCCGAAATTCCCCTCTCCCGGACGCCCGCACAGTACGCTCATCTCGCAGCGTCGCCGGGAGAGGCGGACTCGTTGAGGAGCCGCAATGGGACCTGGAAGCAGGGGGTGGCTCTGGCGAATCGGCAACATGCTCGTGCCGCCGGAGCCGCCTCTCCCGGCAACCGTTCTCGGCGCCTTCGCGGACCGGCTCGGCTCCCTGCCGGCCGGCGCCACCGTTTGCATCAAAGTCTCGGCCGCGCACGATCTTCCGTACCCATTCTCGGTTTCTGGCGGCTTCGTCCGGCAGGTCGTCGAGGAGATACGCGCCACGAACGGATCGGTGCGTGTGCTCCTGACAGAGGGTGGCGTCGGCCGGCAGCCGGCGATCGACTCCGCGCGCGCCGCAGGCCTCCTCGATATTCCCGGCGCGGAGTTCGTCGATGCGGAGGAGGGCGAGCAGGTGTTCGCCGCAAACCCGCTTGATCCACCGCACAGCGCCGACGGCTTCTGGCTGCCCGCCCATTGGCTCGCGGCCGATGCGCGGGTGCTGCTTACGACCTGCAAGCTTCGCAGCCACCACTTCCAGCGCTGGTACAGCGGAGGCGCGCGCAACCTGATCGGCCTGCTGTGCCGTGAGCGCTACAAGCTGCCCTCCAGCAGGCGCCAGATGCGCAGCGTAATCCACCAGCGCGGTATGGACGCAATGGTCGCCGATCTCTACGCGACCGCGGGCCGTAACGTAACGACCGTTCTGGACGCACGGCTCGTCGCGAGGCAGGATGAGCATCTACCGCTCCGCTTCGTTCGCCGCTTCGGGCGCGTCGTGGTCGCCGGCGATCCGTACGATGCGGACTGCGAGATGACCAGCCTCCTGGAGCTGCCGTTCGTGCCGCCCTACCTGGAACGGATCGCAGAGTCCAGGCGCTCGGGAGCCGAAGTCGATAGTGCTAAACCGGAAATCGAGAGGAGATAATCGTAAGATGACGCTCAAGCAGGCGATCAAGGGACAATATCACGCCGGGCTCGAACAGCTTCGCCAGTGCGTCGACCGCTGCCCGGAGGGCGTCTGGGTCGGCGGTGAGCATCCGCGGAGCTACTGGCGCATCGCCTATCACGCCGCGTTCTACACTCACCTATACATGCAGCAATACTTTGAGGCGTTTCAGCAATGGGACAAGGCGCGCGACACGTGCAAAGACCTCTGGGGAGATCCCGCCGTGCTGGAACCCTACCTGCGATCCGAGATAATGGAGTACATCGATCAGGTAGACTCCGGCGTGGACGCGACGGTGGAGGCGCTGGACCTCGATTCCGCCGATACCGGCTTCCCCTGGTACAAGGACATGGCCAAACTCGATCACGTGCTGATGAACTTGCGGCATCTGCAGGGGCACGTCGGGCAGCTTTCGGAGAGGCTCATGGCGCACGGCGTGGATATCGATTGGGTGGGCAAACGTGCGCGAGCAGCCGTGTAGCCGGATAGCGCTATCCCGATACGCTGCACGCCCCTTCCGGCGGAGACGGAAACTCTACCCGGGCGTATACATCGGCGAGCGCCAGACGGCATCCGATACATGCGAGCTCAATCGTATGGTCGACGTCCAGGAACACGGTGTATCGCCAGGAATCGTCCGCCTGTCGCTCGTAGATCTGGACGAGCGGCCTGTCCGATGAAACGAGGAGATAGACTTGCAGCGAGGGGAGAGTCTGGTAGCAGATCAGCTTCTCGCCGCGATCGCGCGCTTCCGTGGATTTGGAGAGGACTTCCACTATCAGGACAGGATTCTGCAGCGACTCTACGCCATCGACGTTCTCGAAGCTGGCCTCGCCACATGCGACGGAGGCGTCCGGGTAGTAGTAGTGATCGCATGCGGGGACGTGGACGCGCATGTCGCTATCGAACGGCTCGCAGGCAGATGTCCGTAATTGAAGATGCAGACCGGCGAAAATGTTTCCCGCAGCGCGATTGTGATTCGGCGAGGCGCCCGCCATCGCGACGATCTCGCCATCGTCGAACTCGCTCTTCGTCTCCGCGATTCGCTCGCGCTCCAGGTATTGCGTCGCCGTGATGCGGCGTGTCCGCGACCAGGTCGCCATCTGTGCTCTCCTCCGCCCTTCGACACGGCCGTGAACTGTACCGGCCTTATCGCCGCGGATCGATCCGATGGACCGGCTGCATTTGCGCACGTACTGCCACGATGCCACGCTCATGATACCCGCAGCAGGGCTGCGCCGTTTACGACAGAAGAAGGAGTCGCGCGCCACAACAACGAATGGTTCGTCAATAATCGGTCGAATTGGGCATCGGCGCACAGCCGGAGCAATCTTTGGGAGGACAATCTCATGAATGGAATATCCAGACGGCGATTCCTGGAGCAGTCGCTGCTCGCCGCTGCCGCGGGGATGGCGGCGGCCGGCGGCGCCGAGTCGGTCGCGGCGGCCGATCCACGCGTCCGGCGCGTCATGGCGAACGATAAAATCCGGATCGCGGTCATTGGCTTCAACGGGCGCGGCATGAACCACATCGACAGCTACCTCGGCAAGTCCGATGTGGAGATCGTCGCGCTATGCGATGCGGACGAGAAGGTGCTGAACCGGGGGCTGGCCGCAGTCGAGAAGAAGTCCGGCAAGCGGCCCACGGGTTATCAGGATATCCGCAAGCTGCTCGAAAACGGGGACGTGGACGCCGTTTCGATCGCCACCCCGAACCACTGGCACTCGCTCGCCGGCATCTGGGCCATGCAGCATGGCAAGGATGTCTACGTCGAGAAGCCGGTGAGCCACAACGTGCGCGAGGGGCGCATACTCGTCGAAGTCGCGCACAAGACCGGAAAGATCTGCCAGGCCGGCACGCAGTCGCGCTCCAACAAGGCGTGCCAGGACGCCATGGAGTATATCCACTCCGGCAAGATCGGCAAAGTGACGCTATCGCGCGGCCTCTGCTACAAGCGGCGGCAGAGCATTGGCAAGGTGGCCGGCGACCAGCCGGTCCCCGAAGGCGTGGACTACGATCTGTGGCTTGGCCCGGCCCCGCAGAAGCCGGTCCACCGCCAGCGCTTCCACTACGATTGGCACTGGTTCTGGGACTATGGGGCCGGCGACCTGGGCAACCAGGGAATTCACCAGATGGATATCGCTCGCTGGGCGCTCAACCGGGACACGCTTCCGAACGGCGTGATGAGCGTCGGCGGCCGGTTCGGCTACGTGGACGACGGCGAGACGCCCAACACGGAGCTCTCGTTCTTCGACTACGGCGATGCGCAGCTCATATTCGAAGTCCGCGGCCTGAAGACCGACCCGTATAAGGGCGCAAGCATCGGAAACATCGTCTACGGCACCGACGGCTACGTCGTGTTCACGGACAGCTACGGCAAAGCAGCCGCGTTCGACAACGCCGGCAACCGCGTGCAGGATTTCACCGGAGGCGGAGACCACTTCGGAAACTTCCTGGAGGCGGTGCGAAGCCGCAAGCGCGAGCATCTCCACGCTGAAATCACGGACGGCCACCTCTCCAGTGCGCTCTGCCACCTTGGAAACATCTCGTACCGGCTCGGCAGCCCTCAGCCGTTCAGCACGAAGTCGAAGGCTTTCGGCGACAACAAGGAGGCCTACGAGACGTTCGGCCGGATGGAGGAGCACCTGGCGGCGAACGGCCTGACGCTCTCAGACACGTCGTACATGGTCGGGCCGTCGCTCACGATCAATCCGCACCACGAGACGTTCGAGCACAACGCGAAGGCCAGCGCGCTGCTGACGCGCGAGTACAGGTCCGGGTTTGCAGTCCCCGCACACGCCTGACGCGCCTCTCTCCGGACCTCCGGAACGCCAGCAAATCGCAGTCCGGCACGGCGCCGGACTGCGATTTCTCGTCGCGGCCCTGCTCGTCGTCCTCGTGACAGCCGCCTACCTCGCCGGGCCGGCCCGCGACACGATGGACGCCGCGACCGCAATCGCCGTCCTGATCCACCTTGGCATCGGCGTCGCGGTCATCCCTCCGGTCGCGTGGCACCTATGGCGCGGCCTCCGCGGCGCGGCCGGCTCCGCCCGTGTTGCCTGGTCGGCCGCCGCAGTATTCGCCCTCCTCTGCGCCGCGACCGGCCTCTATCTGATTGCGCGGGCCGCCTCCGGCCACTCCACGGCACACGACGAGATCGCCTCGGCCCTGCACTGGGTCACGGGCGTGGTCGCGGCGCTGTGCGGCGGAGCATGGGTCGGCCGGTCCCGCCGGCGCGGCCGGCCCGATGGCGCCGCGGGGCACGACGTCGCGCCGCGCGAAATGCCAGATGCGGCCAAGCCACTTGCCGCGCCTTCCGGTGCGGATGGATTTCACGCCGGCGCTCTACGGACCGCGCCCGTATCATCTGGGAGATCGGGGCTGCCGAGAGACCCTGCACCGGCGCCCGTGCGCACGGGGCAGGGCGAGCGCCGTCGCGATGCACACCCGCGGCCAGAGATACCGCGACGAAGGCTCGCCCCGGCAGCGCTGCTGCTGCTCCTCACGCAGGGCGCGCTCTTTGGCGGAGCGGCCCTCGCGCCGCGCTACGATGCCGAGGCCTTCTACCGCGACCTGACGGCGACGACGCCCGCGCAGGCCGGAAATCCGCTGTTTCCCGCCGCGCTGCATATCGAGCCGACGGAGGCGCTGACCCGAATTCGCAGCGGCGCAACGGCCATCCCGACATCAGAGTCGTGCGGCGCGGCCGGATGCCATCCGGCGGAACTCGCCACCTGGCATCAGTCGGCGCACCGCGTCGCCGGCGCGGACCCGTTCTACCTCGCCGCCAGCGCCGAGTGCGCCCGCTCGCGCGGACCGGCAGTCGTCCACTGGTGCGAAGGCTGCCACGCACCCACTACGGCCCTGGAGGGCACGCATAGTGGGCAGGAGGCGGTCGGGAACGCCACGCAAACGCCACGAATCACAAGCCACGAGCCACAGGCCGCAAGCCACGAGCCGCGAACCAGCTACCAGCTACCAGCTACCAGCCACCGGCCACCCGGCGTCGGCTGCTACGCGTGCCACGGCGTCACGGGCGCGGCGCCGCGCTCCGGCAACGGCGGCTTCCAGGTTGCCGCGCCACAGGACTATCCGTTCGCGACCGCCAGCGGCCCGTACCGCGCGCTGCACGACTTCCTGCTGCGCGTGCGGCCCGGCCCGCATCAGCGCGCCTATCTCAAGCCCGAGCTTCACTCCTCCTCCGAGTTCTGCGGCAGCTGCCACCGCCAGAGCCTCTCCGTGGCGCAAAACCACTACCAGTTCGTGCGCGGCATCGACGAGTTTGGCGAGTGGGAGCGCGGCCCCGCGTCCGGCCGATCCGCGGGAACCGCCGGACCGCAGCCGCCGCGGGGCTGCCAGGAGTGCCACTTCCCTACATCGGGCGGGCGGACAGACCACGCCGCCGGAGGTGGTGTGGCCCTCGCGTCGGTGAATGGCGCCGTCCCGCCTGATGCAGCAGTCCGGCTGCTGCGGAGCGCCGTCACAGTGGACATCTTCGCGCTTCGCCGCGCCGGCGATCCCGCGCGCGGCGCGATCGTCCTGGTGGATCATCCAGGACCGGCGGCCGGGCCTGGCGGCGCGGACGCGGGTGCAACCCGCGGTATCCGGCGGCTTGCAGACCCGCGGGCGGCAGCGATCCCCCGGCCCGGCGAACGCTGGCTGCTCGATGTCGTGGTGACGAACCGCGCGGGCGGCCACGCATTCCCCGCCGGCTATCCCGATTTGACCGACGCATGGCTGGAGGTGACGGTGCGCGACGCATCGGGCCGACTCCTGCGCTCCAATGGCTTGCTGCCAAACGATAGGGCGCCGGTCCCGGCGAATGCACACGCTTACGGCGCCGTACACCTGGATCGCGCGGGAGCGCCGCTGCTCCACCACGAGATCGTGGACGAGGTCACGACCGCATTTCGACGCACGATCCCGGCCGGTGGCTCGGACCTGGCGCGATACGCATTGACGATTCCACGTGGAGCGGCGCGGGATCTGCGAGTCACCGTTCGCGTCCGGTACCGATCGGTCCGGCCGGACTTCGCCCGGTGGGCGCTCGCCGCGACGGATAAGCAGTCCGCCGCGGGCATCAAGCAGCCGATTTTCGACCTCGCGGAGGCTGTGGCGTCGATTCCGGTTCAAGGGGCCTCCGCGCTTCCGGGCGAGCAGACCGGCGCGCCACCGACAAACACTCGCGGGGCCGGTAGATCGCCGGGCAGGCAGTATCCGGAGGCGGCGCACGGGGCGCCTGGACGACGCGCCGGCCAACACCCCGCAGGTCCGGTCTTGCCGCCGAGCAGTGGCGGCCTCCCTGCCGGGATGGACACAGCGGCGCGGCGCGCCGAAGCGGAGCGGTTCGAAGCCTACGGAGCCGCGCTGCTCGCTCCTGCGGAGCGGCCGGACATCGCCGCAGCGGTCGCGTCCTACGGCGCCGCGTCACGTTTGACACCGGACCGGCCGCAGCCCTGGATCGGGCTGGGCCGCGCCTACCTGCGCGAGCCGGACCTGCGACTCGCCGCCGCCAGCTTCGAGCGGGCGCTGCGCTGCGATCCTGCCAGTCCGGCCGCGCTCGCTAAGCTCAGTGTCGTCTACGATAAGCAGGGCCAGCAGGAGCTGGCGATCCAGACGCTTACGCCGCTCGCGGCCCGTTTCCCACTCGACCCCGACCTGCGGTACGACCTCGGGATCGCGCTCTTCCGCGCCGGCCGCTACGCCGAAGCCGCCGAATCGTTTCACCGGTCGCTCGCTATCGATCCCGATCAGTACGCGGCGCATTTCCAATTAAAGCGCTGCAGCGATGTGCTTCGCCGCGTCGCGGAGGGCCGCGTGGAGGACTCCATCACGCGCTACATGGCCGAGGATCGCGCCGCTGGCCTGCTCGTGCCGCCCTTTCTTGCGAGGCATCCTGCGCTCGCGGAGCCGTTCCCCGTCCACGAGCTTCGGTGACGGGGTGAGGGAGTGAGAGGGTGAGGGGGGTGATGGGGATAAGCCTTAGCGGAGGGGAGTTCGTGTCCGTCCTCTTTTGCTTTGCCGCTCGTCCCAGGAGGCAGCGCGTGAGTGGCCGGCAGTGCGCCGACGCCGGGGCGCCCTTGGCGCGTGGCCGTTGAGTCAGGAGGCGCCTGAAGTGAAAAACCACTTACTGATTGCCGGGATGCTCCTGATGGCGTTGCCTTGTGTTGGGGAGCAGCCACGCATCGGGGCGGGCGCGCCGCCATTGGCGCTGCGCGATACGGAGGGCCACGCGCGGTCGCTCCGTGATTTTCGCGGCATGCCGGTCGTGCTCTGCTTCGTCTGCGGCTGCCCTTTGTGCCGCGCGTTCGCACGTGCGTGGGCGAATGAGCAAGGCGCGGCTGCTCGCCCAGCCAGCCTGCCCGCCGGAGCTCCGCACCGACGGGCTAAGAGCCGCTGGGTGGCGGAGTCGCAGATCGCGCTGTTCGTTGAAACGGGTACCGCGAGGTCGCTGCGGGCGTTCGCCCGGGAGGCCGGTCTCGCCCCTCGACGCAGCGTGCTCCTGCTCGATCCCGGCGGGCGCGCCGCGCGGCGCTACGGTGTGACCGGCTGCCCGCGCGTATTCGTGCTGGACACGGGGAGCACGGTCCGGTACACCGCCGCGCGGTCCGTAGATTCCCGGGCAACCGGCGCCGGACGACTCGTCGAGGGGATCGTCGTGGTGCTGCGATCGATGGAATCCGCTGTTGGCTCGGGCACAGATCGCCACACTGCACTGACCCCGGCCGAAGACGCCGTGCAGGCAGCCGGGCCGCCAAGGAAGGGCGATCGGGCCGAGAAGGGCGCTCGCCCCAGATCGAGCGCCGCTGTGCCGATGGCTCCCGGTCGCTCCGCTGCGCGGCGGACCCAACTGGGGGTCGTGGCCGGCTCCGGCGTGCGGGCGACAGCAGGCGGCGCGGAGCTGGACTTCGGCCGTATCGATGCGAGCGCCGTCGCGGCCCGGCAATGTGTTGTAACGGTCCGCAACTCTGGTCCCCGTCCGGTCACGATCGAGCGCGCGCAGCCCTCCTGCTCCTGTCTGACGGCGACCCTGCTCCAGGACGGCGACGCCTCTCAGACGATGACGCTGCTGCCCGGCGACGAGGCCGAGCTGCGGGTCCGGCTGGACGCGAGCCAACTCCTGCCGGGTACTATTGAGAAGTCCGTATGGCTGTTCGAGCGTGGGCGCACCGAGCCGGCTTTTACGATCGAAGTTCGCGCCGTGTCGATGCGCGGCCCCGCGAATCAACATTGAAATCGGAACGGTAGGTGTTCAGCGCCAGCCCGCTTCGTGGGTGGAGATGGGACGCATGGTTCAGCGATTTACAGGGACTCTTGTGGAGATGGGCACGCGGGTCGTGATCCCGGTCCCGTTCGAGCCGAACGCGGTTTGGGGCGCCAAGGAGCGGCACCACGTCACGGGCACGATCGCGGGGCAGCGGGTGCGCGCGGAGATCGAATCCGGCGATATCGGCTGGTTCATATCGATGGGCGCCGCCCGGCGGCAGTGCGGGGGCCTGAAGCCTGGCGACTCGGTCGAGGTGGCGCTCGAGCCGGAGGGACCGAGCGTAAGCAACGTGGCGGCGGACATCGCGGCGGCGCTCGAGTCGGATCCCCCTTCCATGGAGTTCTTCGAGGGGCTCCCAACGTTCTACCGTAAGAACTTTATGCGCTGGATCGACAGCGCCAGGCGTCCCGAAACCCGCGCCGCCCGCATCGCGGAGATGATGGAGCTGCTAAAGGCCCGCCGGCGCGAAAAGTGAGAGGGGCGGGGTTAATTGCGTCGGCGGCGGGCGGCGCAACGTTCGAGGCCTCATTCGGCGCTGGGCGGCGCCGCGGGCGCGGGCTTTGAGAGGGCGAGAGTGAGGCGCGCGGCGCGGTCGGGCGCATTGGCGGCGAGGATTTCGCCGACCTTCTTCTCTTCCATCTTACGCAGCAGGGCGAGGACCTCCGTCTCCGGCAGCTTTGCGAAGATTTTGCTCACGGCATCCGGGGGCATCTGCTCGTAGACCGCCGCGAGGCGCGCGATCGCCTTCGGGTCGGTCGCGGCGCGCTCCGCGGCGGCCGCGGCCTCGGCGTTCTTGGCCTGCGTCCGCTTGACGTTCTCCCAGTCGGCCCGCTGCTTCTCCAGCGCCTGCCTTTGCCCCGCCAGCTCCTTGCGCTCCGCGGCGAGCGGGTCCGGCGCGGCAGCGTGCGGCGCATTGACCTGGACCGCCGGCAGCCGCGGCGAGTCGAGTCCGACCAGCCGGACCAGCGTGCGCGCGGCGCGGTTCCTGGCAGTGAGCCGCTTCACGGGAATGACGCCGATCTTGGCCAGTCCATAGGCCCCGCCCAGCATCAACCCCAGCGGAAAAACGACAAACAGGAATAGCTTGATTAGTTTCGCCATAATGGGAACTCGGGCATTTGGCCCCTACTGCCCGCCCTTCGCATTCTCCACCATCGCCGTGATCTTGCGAACATAGTCCTGCGTTTCGGCGTAGTGTGGGATTCCGCCGGCCCTGCGGACCGCGCCGGAGCCTGCGTTGTAGGCCGCGAGCGCCATCGGGAGCTG
>DATGJU010000007.1:0-7104 GCA_035295045.1 Chthonomonadaceae bacterium | reverse complement strand
AACCGGACAGGCTCCCATCCGTTATCGCCAGTTCGCGGAGGACTATGCGGACATGTTTCGCTAGCCGAAGGCGGGCGAGTCGATATGCCGGTCACTTCACGATCTGCAGTATTCCGCGGAAATCTGCAGTGCCGGCTTCCTGGAGCATCTCGTACAGCACCGACTCGGTTGCAGTGGCCAGCCCGCCGGCCTGCTTCACCTTGTCGATGCCGACCTGCCAGTTCTCAGCGGTGCGCGATGAGACGGCGTCGGCGCAGACCTGCACCTGGAAGCCGGCGTCGATCATGGCGAGGGCTGTCTGGCATACGCAGATGTGGCTTTCGACGCCGCATAGAATCGCCTGCCGCCTCCCGGACCGACCCACCTCCGTGACGAATCGGCGATCGGCGTAGCAGCTAAACGTCATCTTATCAAGAGGAGGAGAGGAGAGCAGAGGGCGGAGCTCCGGGATGACATCGCCCATCGCCTTCTGGTTTTGCACGGTGCTGATCGCCGGGACGCGGAGCACCTTCGCGCCCCGAATCAGCCGCGACACGTTCGCGACGACGCGCTCCCGCTCATAGATCGCACGCAGGAACGGCTCCTGCATGTCGATCACGATCAGGATCGCCTGACCGGACTGCGCGATGTGTGGGTGGATGCGGCTGGACTGCACACTGTTCTCCGAATCCGCGCGGCAGGTCGCGCCCGGCGAGAGATGGTCTCGCGGACGGCAGCTCGTCGGGGTGTTGACGCGGAGCCGGACGTCGGCTACCAAAACCGAACGACTGCACTGTAGGCGGCCCGCTCGTGCTCGGCGCTCATTCTGCGCGCGTCGTCGATATTCCTCCCGTACCGGTGCACCAACCGGTGTCATCGCCGTATCTGTGGACGCCGCAGGAATATGCACGGAGTCCGCCGAATGCGTTGGCCATGGAGACACTGCAACTGGACCTGCCGGAGGCGGAGCACTCCGCAACATCGACGCCTGCCGCACCATCATGGCTATCCGCACTCGTAACCTATAGTGTGGAGGATTTGGCTGCACTGCGTGCCCGAGTGAATGCGTTCGTCCTCGCCACTCTCGCCAGCCAGGAGTTCGATCCCTCTTCGGTCGAGGTCGAGGCGCCACTCTATCGGCTCGTACTGGAGGGCTTTGACGTGACTGCGCGCAGGTCCGAGCCGACGGGCGCAGCCTTTCAGGGCATCGTCTTCGGATTCCTGCGGGCCGACAATCCCCATCTGCAGATCGAGATCGATAAAGTGCGCACGGGTTCCAAGCGCCTTCAACGGGTTGGTGACGTCGACGGCTGGGAGGGCGCAAGGCTCGCCATATCGGCCGAGGTAAAGCAATATGCCCTTGCTGCGGAAAACGCGGAAGATCTTACCGCGTTCAGCAACGCAATCGGCGCCCGAGGAGCACTCGGCGTGATTGCGGCAATTGCTTTTAGCGAAGGCGCGCGATCCGCGATCGAGAAGCTTGGCCTTATCACACTCGACCGTGCAGATATGGTCCGGATTGTCGAATTGTGGGATCCGATCAAACAGAGGGCCGCTATCTCGTCCTTGATCTACTACGTGCTTCACGTCGAAAAGAACTCATCGCTCGCTGGCCGCCTGAAGGAGTTCATCGCCGAAGCATCAGAGAGGTGGCGAGAAGACCGTGCCGGCGTCGCGTCAAGCCGGCCTATCGCAGTCCAGACTGGAATGTAAGCCAGAGCCTGGATCGTGTTCGATTAGGGCCCCTGCACGCGATCGAAATCGCGCGGAGCGCATGCGCGGCGTCGCCGTCCGCCCGGAGGGCGCTACTTCCCCGGACGGCGGCGATTCTGGTTATTGGCGCGAGCGCGTCCAGCGCCATTCGGCGGCGCGGCGAAGGCCTGCGACTCCGTGAGCTCCAGGTCGGTAATCTCCCGGCGCGGCCTCGCCCCATCCAGCCCGTAGAATCCGGACTCCTGACTGCCCCGGGGAGTCATATTGATGGTCATCGTCTTGCCTGCTTCGACGGCCGGGCTTCCCGCCTGCGTAAGCGTAACTATGTAGCTGTCGTTCTCGCCGGTGTACGTTCCGGCGTACCGCACCTCCCGCCCCGGACCGATCGACCACACGGCCGAAGCCGTCTTATCCTGGTAGAGGCGGAGCGTGAAGCCCGAATCCGTGGCAACCAGGTGGCCGCTATACCCCTCGAGCAGCTGCGGCCCCGAACTCGTCCTCATCGCCGTCCGGCGTGCCGGACCGTTTGCCGCGCCAGGGCCTTGCCGCGGGCGGGGGATTGCGCCATCGCCTGGAGGCGCGCCGGCTCCCGGCGCAACCGGGCCGCCGACCTGCTGCCGGGCGCCCTCCGCGATCCATTTCCGTATTAACTCGATTTGGTCCGCGGGAAGCGCCGGGCCGCCCTTCGGCATCAGCTCGCGCCGGCCGGTCAGGTAGTCCAGCAGGCGGCTGGAGTCCGGGCTGCCGGCGACGATAGCGGCGCCGCTACGGCCGCCCCGCACGAGGTCGGCGTAGCTCGTCACCGAGAAGCCCCCGAGCGCGGCGGTGGCGCGATGGCAGACCTCGCACTTGTCCTTGAAAATGGGCGCAATCTGGCGGCTATAGTCGATCGTGCCCGGCCCGGAAATCGGTCCGCCGCCCGGCGCGGCGCCAGCCGGCCGATTTGGCGGGAGCGCCGGCTTCGGCATCTCCGCAGGGAAGGCGAGCGACTGGACAATGGCGGCGAGACCGATCGTCTGTGCGGCCTGCCCGGCCCGTTCGGGCAGGATGACGATCGAGTGGCGGCCGACAAACGCGATGTAGACGGTGAGCGCAGGAGTTGCGCCGCCCTTCGCCGGGCCGGTAAACCGAAACGCCGCGCCCACGCCATGGTCCATCGCTACGGGCTGCGCGGCGGCCAGCGCGGCGCCTGGAAGCAGCGGCCGAACGAGCTCCGCAGCTCGGGCATTCAGGTCGGGATTCGCGGCGGGGCTGGCGCCCGGAAGCGTCGAGATGGAGTCACGTGTGACAAAGAAGTGCGATCCGTCCGGCGCGGTGATGCGGATCCGCGCGCCGTCCGCCTCGGCCTGCCAGCGCCGTGGAAACTCGAAAGCAAGCGCCCCATCGGCCGAAGTAAACGTGTCAGCGCGAGACGCCGTACCGGAGCAAACCACCGTCGCCGCCAGGACGCACATCCGTACTGCGGCGAACCAGCGCGCGCCGCCTGCAGCCCGCAATCCGCATTTCATTATCGTAACCTCCAGCGCGCCCAGCTCCGCCAAATTCGACGTCGGCACCCGGTGCCGGCCTGGAAGGGTTCCATTTCCCAGCCATGACAAGCCGTCGTCCCGCGACACGAGCCGGCGCCCGCCATCGCCCGCCCACTCTCGGAATGACGCACGATTCGAGCGGTTGTTCACCGGATGCCCTGCGGTATAATGGATTTCGACTCCATGGGGCAGCCGCCCGCGGCCGCGATGCGCGCGTCGTTCCAAGCCGCTGCTTCTTTAGAAAGTGACCGTCGACCATGAGCTCCAACCGGGTTTCGCCCGCACCGGACGCCGAAACCCGCAGCCTGGTGCTCCTTGAGCGCGACTGGCGCCTCTTCATTCTGCTCAATTTCCTGTTCGCCTTCGGGTTCGGCATCTACTCGGGCGTCTTCCAGAACTTCCTGAAGGATGCGCTCAACGCCAATCCGCTCCAGCTCGGCCAGCTCGAATCGCTGCGAGAGATTCCCGGCCTGCTCGCCGCAATCACTGCGGGAACGCTGGTCGCGCTCGCGGAATCGCGCGTTGCGGGCCTCGGGCTGCTGATCACCGCGGTAGGGATCGGCACGACCGGCATGGTGACGGACTACGCACACACGATGGTCCATCACGATCCACACGCGTCTATCGCTGCCGTCCGCTACCTAATCCTGATCGGCGTCACCGTCTTCTGGTCGATCGGCTTCCACCTGTGGGCGTCCGTCGCTCCGGCGATTACGCTGGCGCTCGCAAAGGGACTGGAGGGCGGCCGCCATCTCGGCCGGATCAGCGCGGTCGGCGCCATCGCCAACCTCAGCGCGCTGGCACTGTCGCTCGCTATGGCCGCCCGGCTGCCTCGTCTCGGCTACAAGCCTTACTTTATTCTCGCCGGTGGCTGCATCGGAGCCGCCGCCGTCCTGTGCGCCATGCTGTCAACGCACGCCGAGGGCGGCGATCGCTCCCGCATCATCCTGCGGCGCGAGTACGGACTCTACTACCTGCTCTCGTTTCTGGAGGGCTGCCGGCGTCAGATATTCAGCATCTTCGCCTCGTTTGCGCTGATCCTCTACTATAAGGTGCCGCTGGGCCCAATGCTGGCGCTCCAGTTCATCAATGCGATCCTGATCTCCGTGACGGCGCCGTGGATCGGCCGGATGGTGGATCGGCGCGGTGAGCGGGGGCCGCTTACGTTCTACAGTATCGGCCTGATCGTAGTCTTTCTCGGCTACGCCACGTTCCAAAACCGATACGGCCTCTATGCGTTGTTCCTTATCGACAACGTACTCTTCAGCTTTGGAGTAGGATTCACCACCTACCTGCACCGAATCGTTCGTCCAAAAGAGCTGACGCCCTGCCTTTCGATGGGCGTTACGATGAACCACATCGCCGCAGTAACGGTCCCGGTCGGAGGCGCGTGGCTCTGGGTGCACTTCCAGAACTACCAGGCGCCCTTCTGGGTCGGGGTCGCCATCGCGGCCGTATCGCTCGTCGCCACACGCTGGCTGCCGGCCGCCACGGTCCAGCCGCATCCCGAAATCGCACGGTAACCCGCGCGCAAAGGCCCGATCATGCCGGTCGCGAAACCCCAGAGCCGCCGGAACAAGCCCTGTATTCTAACTATTGCCTGTGCGGTGGCACTGGCGCTCGCCTATCATCTCGCAACGCGAAAGGATGCCTTTGATGCGGCGCTCGGCGATGCCGTGACGTTCAACCAGACGGCGCGCGTCCACGAGCTGTTGGAGAACGGCGCGAACGCCAACGGGGTGGTCCGCCTGCGGCGCCGAACCGGACTACTGGACACGGTTGCAGACTGGCTCTCCGGCGACACGCGCCGCCTTGGGCAGCGGCAGCCGGGCCGGCGCACCCGCCCCCAATCGCCCGGAAACACCGGTGTGGCGCGGCGAGACGGTGTCCCCGGCACGCGAACCAGCGGATTCTACCAATTGCTCAGCCAGGGCCGCTCCGTGCTCACGGAAGCCTGCGACGTCGGCAACGCGGCGATCGTTCGCGACCTCGTCGCCCACGGCGCGAACGTGAACTATCGATCGGAGCCAGGCGGCGCAGTAATCTTTCACTGCACCTCGCCTCGCCGCGAGCAGTGCCTGGATGCGATCCTTACGGCCGGCGCGGACCCAAACGCGCGCAACGCGGCGGGCGAAACGCCGCTGCATCAGGCTTGCCGCAGCGGCGCGGTAGAGTGCGCGCGCGAGCTGCTGGACCACGGCGCGGACATTGCCGCGACGGACAATAGCGGTGAGACGCCGCTGTCGCTCGCGAGCCGCCATCGCGTGGCCTCTACAACGCTGCTCCTGCTTGAGCGCGGCGCCGATCCCTCGCAGCTCCGCACGGGAGGAGGTGATCCGGCGCTGGTATGGGCGGCGGCCCGAGGAAGCGTGCCGCTGGTCCGCCGGCTGCACGAGTTCGTACTTCCGCCCGCGCAGTACCGCGCACAGGCCGGCGATGCGCTTTGCGAGGCGGCATTGTCCGGCGCAGCGCCCGTGGTGGGATACCTGCTTCGGCACGGCGCACCTGTAAACGCGGTACGCACGGCCTCCTTACGAGACGCCTTTATCGCGTACAGGCCGTCCAATGGCGGCCCGATGCCGGGATGGCCCCGCAACGGCGGCGCGGCTCCTATCGGCGGCGCCTCGCCCGCCCGCAGCGCCGCGCTTGCCGGCAGTGTTCGACCCGCACGCGCCGCCGGCCGAGTGCCCGCTGGAACCGGGCTGATACCGCCGACGACCACGGCGCCCCGCGCATTCACGCCGCTCATGGCAGCCGCCGCGAACGGCGACGCGGAGATGTGCCACCTGCTGCTGCAGCACGGAGCCAGGGTCAACATGCCCGCTGCCCTGGGAACCCCGCTCCTCGCAGCTATCGATCCGGCAGCCATCGGCATGAACGCCCGCGCGCCACGGACCAACGAGGTGCCGAAGGACGATCTCGACGCGTCGCAGTCCCCACGTATGGCAGCCATACGCGTGCTCATCGAGCACGGCGCCGACGTCAACGCAGGCCCGGCGCCCGCCGCGCCGCTCGCGCTCGCCGCACAGTGGGCCGCGCCCACGGAGCTGCTTCTGAGCCACGGCGCACGGCTGGAGACGCGCGACGCCTTCGGGAGAACGCCGCTCATCATCGCCTGCGAGAACGGCTGGCCGAGCGCAGGGCGGCTCATCGCCGCCGGTTCGGACGTAAACGCGCGTGATGCCGCCGGGAGGACACCGCTCATAGCCGCGGTGGGCGACCCCAACACGCGAGCCGCGGTCGCATGCGCCCGCATGCTGCTCGCTCACGGCGCCAGGACCGATGCCCTCGACCGCGCAGGCCGATCGGCGCTCACCATTGCGCGAGCCCGCCTGGAAGCTCTTGCGCCGCCTGGGGCCGGCGCCTCGCCACACGAGGTCGTTGAGCTCCTGCAGGCTGCCGGCGCGAGATAAGGAGGAGATTACTGCCCGCCGTCGAACTATCCGCTGTATGGCGGCCGTGCAATCCCCTCTACGGTCCGCTCCACCCCCAATCCGTTTGCCGCTTTCTGGACCGCGAGGCCGATATGGATGCTGTGCAGAGGAGACGACTGGAGTCGCGATTCCGGCTGGGAGTGCTCCTGCTGGTTCTCGTTCTGGTCGGCGTGCTGTTTCTGATGCTTCGGCTCCAACGGGCGGACGCCCAGCTTCGCGATGCCGTTATTCAAAACGACATCGAGGAAGCGCGCTCCGCGCTCCAGACGGGCGCAGATCCAAACCTTGCGACGCTGCCATCGACGGAGCCGAATGCTCTGCAAAAGCTGCTGAACGGGCAGAACCCGTTTACGCCGTCGTCCTCATCGGCCGGCCCGACAGGCCAGCCGGTCGGGATACAGTACGCGCGTCGGTTTCGCGGGGAACAGACGCTGCTCCACCATGCAGCC
>DATGJU010000006.1:0-13101 GCA_035295045.1 Chthonomonadaceae bacterium | reverse complement strand
CACTACCGCTACGCGCCGGACCCCTTTCGGAAGTGGGGCGAGGTCGAAGGAGCGGCTGGCCGGTCCACTTTCATCGGTCGGCCGCCGGGGAGGGCTGGAAGCCGGCCCGCCCTGTCCCTGCCCGACGGGACCGTGGGGCCGCGGCGCGGGCGGTGGGGGCGGCGGAGCCCCGGGGCGCTGGGCCAGGCCGGTCCCCGCTGCCGCGGGGAACAGTCCAATCGCGATCAGGCTCCCGAGCAGCAATGGAGCAGTGTGTCGTATCATGTGGGGCCTCCTCAATTCGTCAGGTCTGTTTCGGACACTCTACGGGACCCGAATGAAAACGCGATGAAATGCGGTGGGTCACCGTCGCGACCCGCCGGCTGGAGGGCGCGCTACCGCCGCGGAGCGTAACGTGCGGGAGGGCGGACACGTCCAAGTTCCAGCTTCTGGGTCGCTAGGACGAGGAGAGCCATGCGAAACAACGCGGGATTGGCCATTTCTTGCGGATTGCTGTTGGCCGGCATGCCATTGTCGGCACGGCAGCGCAACAGTGCAGAGCCGCCGGAAGGGCTGGCCGGGAGCCCGGCGCTCGCCAAACGGGTCAGGGTGAGCTGTCCGGGCCTCGCGGTCGGAGAGCTGCTCGACCGGCTCTCCGCGACGGCCGGGGTGGAACTGCGCGCGGACAGGGTTACGGCGGACGATAAGGTGGTGCTGTTTTGCCCGGCGCGACCTCTCAAAGTGACGCTGACGGACCTTGCGGCGCTCTTTCACGACGGATGGCGCCACACGCGCACAGCAGACGGAAAGGACCGCTATATCCTCTCGCGGACGCGACAGGCTACGGAGTATGAGCAGACTCTTGCCAGGGCCACGAACGCGCGGCTCATCGCCAAACTCGATGAACAGGTGAAGGCGCTGTCCGAGACGCCGGACGAGATGGCAAAGCGGCCCGAAAGCGATCCAATACGTAAGTCCCTCGCCGATCCCGGCAATCGCGCCGCGACCGTCCTCTACGGGGCGCTTTCGCCGGAGCAGCGCGCGGCGCTCTTCGACCGGCGCGTGCTCAATATTCCGGCTGCCGAGCTCAACCCGAGCCTCGCCGAGGCGGCCGGAAGCATCTTCAAATCAGCGGCCGAGCAAGCGGCGCGGTTCCGACGTGGAGAAGCCGCGCCGCCTGGAGAGAACGCCCAGGACTACGCGCGACACGGCGTTCAGCTTACGCTTCACAACTGCGCGGGCAAGCTGACGCCCGCGATCTATGCCTACGGTAAGTTCTCGATGATCGGCTTCCTTTTCGCCGATGTAGACACGCAAGGAGTGTGGGCGCTCGGCCCGCACGGAAATCCGTATACCCCCGGACCAATACCGCGCGGCGCCGGCCTGCCCGCGGCGGAGACTACGCGGAAGGCGCAGGCCAAGCCGGCCTGGATCGACCGCCTGCAGAAGCTGGCCGAATTGAGCGGCTCCGTCGTGCTGGCCGATTACTATCGCTGCCGGCCCGTAAACCTCGTTCCCGCCGATGCGACAGAGCCCGCCCTGACGCCGGGCGGCAGGCCTGAGTCGGACGCACTCGACCGGTTCTGCTGGAAGGAGGGCTATCTTTGGTGGACGCGACCGGGAGGCGTGCTGCTGTTTCGCAAGCGCGACTGGTTCGAGCAGCAGCAGTACGAGGTGCCCGACCGCTGGCTCGTAGAGGCCGTCGGCCGCATGAAGGCGCAGAAGCATGTCCCGAGAGTCGGTGATTTCCTGCGCGCGCGGGAGCTGACGGCCCGGCAGATTCTCGGCTTGAACGGTATCAACACCAGCGATGGCTACAGCTACTCCGAGTTCGAAACCGTCGGCGCGCCCGAGCTTGCGGAGTTCCTGAGCAGGGAGCTTGCAAACCGTCCCGCTGCCGGCGGAATGCCGCCAACCGTGGATCGCGCGCTCGAGCCCGGGCGAGAGTTCCGAAGGATGGTCTTCAACCAGGACACAGCCGCGCTGGCATCGAACGATTCGTTCATAGCATTCCTGACCGCGCAGGCGTCGCCGACACCGGTACAGGACATCCAGTACTTCCAGGCCGACATCTACACCGAGGACCGCGGTCCCGGTCCCGGCGACGGCTGGAAGGACGCCAGTGTCGTGGTGAACTGGAAGGTCGGTCCGCTGCTGGACAAGCAGCAGAGAATCTGTCTACCGTTCGAAGTGCCTGACGACCGCCGCGACCAGGTGAAGATAGCGGCGGAGTAGAGGACCGGGCTGAGCGACCGGTTCGGAAAGTTGAGGAGAACGCGAATGAGGCCGTCCGCCTGTTCCATTGCAAGGATGGGGGCTCTTGCGCGTCTGCTGGCCGCGCTCGCTGCGCCGCAGGCGGGCAGCAAGATGATGGCGCCTGCGCAGATACCCATCGACCGACTCCTAAAAAAGCGTGCAGGCGTACGTGAAGGCGCACCCTAAGGGGGCCGAGGGGTACTTCACGCTGGGCCGGATCAACGCCGCGGCCTTTGCGAGGGATACGGGCACGCTCGGCGTCTATCAGGATGAGGCTGACAGGCTGCCAAGGCTTCCTTTTTACACAGGCGTGGTGGCTCCCCGAACGGAGACTAAGCCGCCGTCCGGCAAGTCGCTGACGTTTCTGGCCGACGCCCTGCGAAGCTATCGGACGGCGACCGCGCTCGATCCGAACAAGGCGGTCGCGTTTCTCGGCCTGGGCTTCGAGTACGAAGAGGCTCTCCGCTTCTCCGGCGCGCCCAAGGCGGCGACCGAGGCGCTGGCGTTGCCGCCGAAAACCGATGCGGAGGCGCTGCGCCGGTACGCGCTGGACTCCTATCGCATGGCCTACAGGCTCACGATCGACACGGATCTGAAGTCGCATGACCGATTCGACAAGGCCGTGAGCCAGGAGGCCGCGGAGGGATTCCTTCGCCTTCAGCAGGGGCGGAAACTGACGGCGAAGGGGGAGTCGGAGCGCACGGCGCTGCAGGCCACTATCGACAAATTGAGGCGAATGCCGCGCGTGATCTCGCCGATCCTGATCTCCTTCGACCGATCCGCCGACCTGTCCGACCTGCTCGCCCCTGGATCGGCGGTCCATTTCAATCTGGCGGGGCGCGGCAAACAGGACGCCTGGCCCTGGCTGAAGCCGACGACGGGGATTCTGGTCTGGGACCCGAAGCACACCGGGAAGATCACGTCCGGGCTGCAGCTTTTCGGCAACGTAACGTGGTGGATGTTTTGGAAGGACGGGTATGGGCCGCTGGACGCGCTCGACGATGACCGTAACGGCTGGCTGGAGGGGAAGGAGCTGAAGGAGCTGGCGGTCTGGTTCGACCGGAACGGCAACGGCGTGTCCGATCCCGGCGAAGTCGTGCCGCTCGCCTCGCTCCATGTCGTCCGGATCGCGGTGCGGCCGGACGGGCTGTGCGATGGCGTACCGTGCCGGCGTCAGGGCGTCCAGCTCGCCGACGGCTCCTACGCCGCGACTTTCGACTGGACGCCGACGGCGTTATCAGACAACGCCGGCAGTGCGGGCCTCGCCGGACGGCCAGGAGGCGAACGGTGACGGATTCGGCGCCGACGCAGGTCACAGAGGATTGGCTCGCCGCCCTTGACGCGGCCCTCGCGGGCGGCGATCCGGCTGGGGCGGCGGCGCTGTTCTGCGGCGAGTGCTACTGGCGGGATCTGGTGGCGTTCACCTGGAACATCGTCACGGCGGAGGGCGGCGCCGAGGTGCGCCGAATGATCGAGCAGGCGGTGATCCCCGCCCGGCCGTCCGGCTGGCGGCTGGACGGCGAGGCCCGCGGGGCGGCCGGCGTCGTCGAGGGCTGGATCCGCTTCGAGACGGCCGTGGCGCGCGGCCATGGCCACGTTCGGCTGATCGACGGCAAGGCCTACACGCTGCTAACGACGATGGCCGAGCTGAAGGGCCACGAGGAGCGCAGTGGACCGACGCGCGGGCTGGGCATCGAGCTCGGTGTGCGGCCCGGCCGCAAGACCTGGCTGGAGCAGCGCGCGCAGGAGGAGGCAGAGCTCGGATTCGGGACGCAGCCGTACGTCCTGATCGTCGGCGGCGGACAGGGCGGGCTGGCGCTCGGCGCGCGCCTACGCCGGCTGGACGTGCCGACGATCATCGTCGACAAGCACGACCGGCCGGGCGACTCGTGGCGGAAGCGCTACAGGACGCTCAACCTGCACGACCCGGTCTGGTACGACCATCTGCCCTACCTTCCATTCCCCGATCACTGGCCCGTCTTCAGCCCCAAGGACAAGATCGCCGACTGGCTTGAAATGTACGCGAAGGTGATGGAGCTGATCTTCTGGGGCGGCGCCGAGTGCCGCAGCGCCCGCTTCGACAACGCAGCACAGGAGTGGACCGTAGAAATCGTGCGCGGCGGCGAGCGAATGGCGCTCCGGCCGCGGCACCTCGTGCTCGCCACCGGCTCCCTGGGCGTACCGAACATGCCGGCGGTGCGGGGGATGGAGCAGTTTGCGGGCGATCTCCACCACAGCAGCAGCCATTCGGGCCCAGATGCCTATGCAGGCAAGCGGGCGGTGGTGATCGGCTCAAACACGTCCGCCCACGATATCTGCGCCGCGCTCTGGGAGGTGGGTGCGGACGTGACGATGGTACAGCGCGGTCCCACGCTCGTCGTGCGCACCGAGACGCTGCTGGAGCTGGGATTCGGGCCGCTCTACTCCGAGGCCGCTCTTGCGGCGGGTATCACCACGCCGATCGCGGATTTGACCGTCGCTTCGCGGCCATACAGGACGCTGCCCGCCCTCCATAAGCCGATGTGGGACGAGATTCGGCGGCGTGACGCGGATTTCTACCTCGGGCTGGAACGGGCCGGCTTCCGGCTCGACTTCGGCGAGGACGAGTCGGGGCTGGCGGTGATGGGACAGCGGCGTGGTGGCGGCTTCTATATCGACGTGGGCGCCAGCGCGCTGATCGCGGATGGCCGAATCAAGCTGAAGAGCGGGGTCGGCGTCGAACGGGTCGGCGAGCGGTCGATCGTCTTCACCGACGGCAGCGCGCTGCCCGCCGACCTGGTCGTCTTCGCCACCGGCTACGGCTCGATGAACGGCTGGGTCGAGCGGCTCATTGACACGGAGACGGCGGACCGTGTTGGCCGGTGCTGGGGCCTAGGCTCGGGTACGTACGGCGATCCGGGGCCGTGGGAGGGCGAGCTGCGCAACATGTGGAAGCCGACGCGGCAGGAGGCGCTCTGGTTCCACGGTGGCAATCTGCACCTGTCGCGCCACTACTCGCAGTACCTGTCGCTGCAGCTCAAGGCGCGAATGGAGGGTATCCCGACTCCGATATACGGGCTGGCGTCGGTGCATCACAGGGAGTAGGCAACCGACAGTCGGCAATCGGCAGTGGGATACAATTCGGCGCCGGCTGGCGCGCAGATGCTCCGGAAAATGAACCTGTGTTGTACGGCGGCTCTTGCCCAGGACGGCGACCGAGGCGGTAGTAGAATAGCGGTGAAGGTAACCAAGGAAGCGGGGAGAGATGCCGACGCTGGAAGAACGTGTCACTGACCTTGACGAAAAGGTCGCCCGGCTGAGCGCTGAAACCTCGAAGACTGACTATGAGAAACCATGGTGGGAAGCTTGGTACGGAGCATTTAAGGACAACCCCGATTTCGATGCGGCAATGGAGCGCGGCGCCGAATACCGACGATCACAACCGAAGGCTTCCGACGATTGCGAAGCGATGTACCTGCTTGACACGGACCACACCTCGCTTATTGCGCGAGCCGGCGCCGAAGGCCGCCGGATTGTAGACCGGCTTTCCCGCGTGAACGCAGACTCGATTGCAGTGAGTGTTATAAACTGTCCGGTCGCATTTCGAGCGAGTGCCGGACCTCCGGTTCGAGGATTGGTCGGTCTAAGCGCGGCTGGCCAGCCCAGTTACGGGCGCCCTCGCGTGCCAATCCCGCCGTGGGCGTCTGCGCCAGGTACTTGCGGCACGCGCCGGGCCTATTGCCGAACGGAACCATGGCGCCCGCTAAGTCAGCCCGCGTCCTTGAGATGGCGGGCGAAGTGCGCTTTGACGCGGCGCAGCATCTCGTCGCTCAGGACGTGGCCGGCGCCCGGCTCGATGTAGTGTGTGAAGCGGTCCTCGGCGCCCTTCGCCATATAAGCCCGGCGGATCGTCTCCACGCCGGTCCGCACCCCCTCGATCGGACTGCCGCCATCGCTCTCGCCGAAGTTCATGTGCAGGGCGCGTGGTGCGATCATGCTCACGATGTCCGGGATGTCTCCGCATCGCCGCCAGCCGGGGATGTAGTTAGGGAAGCAGTGGATCAGGTCGGTTCGCTCCGTGGCCGCGTAGGTCGGCATGCAGCAGTTGCAGGCGATCGCCCTGAGCCGCGGCTCCCATGGCCCGATCAGCCAGGCGTGCGTGGAGCCCATGGAGTGGCCGTAGCAGCCCAGACGCCGGGCGTCCACCTCCGGCCGGCCGGCCAGCAGGTCCACGGCGCGCCGCATGTCCAGGATGTTCTTCCAGGCCAGGCACCTGCCGTCCACCACGTGCATCGCGAACAAGTAGTGCTCCAGATCGCGACCGCGCAGCCTGCCCCGCTGGCCGCGCTCGCCGAATCCGGCCGCGTCCGGGCAGATCACGGCGTAGCCTTCCTGCGCGAGGGCGACGCCGGTGTGGTGCATCGGACCGAGCTTGAGGCCCGCAGGCTCGTCCTTGCCGATGTCGTACGCGCCGTTGTGCTGATGCCATACGCAGACGCCCGGCGCCGGCTTCGTCGCGGACGCGCTGTCGGGCAGTAGCATGTAGGCCGCGACGCGCTCGGCCGGCTCGACGAGATAGGTGATTCTCAGGAGGCGGTAGCCGTCCTTCTGCTCCGTCCGCTCGACGATCGGGTCCAGCGGCCCGCCGCGCGGCCAGGCGCCGCCCAGGCAGCGCAGCAGGCTCGCCCTTGTGGGTGCCGCGACCTTCGGGCACTCGGATTCGGCCTGCGCGTTTGCGCCTATCTGCTGCATCGCTCCTGCTCCCAGCCCGGCCCTCAGCAGACTTCGCCGCGTGATCTCGTCCTGTGGTCCCTGGCTCCGAACCGTCATCTGTCCGACCTTCTGCCCCGTCCAGTCTGCCCGAGATTGTATCGCCGGACGGCCGATGTGTCAACAGGCAGGGGAAGCGCCGTTATAAAGGGTGGAGCGGAATATGTCGCGAACAGTAGCAGCGCCGAGCGAGGCCGTGGTAGAATGCCGAAAGTCAAGGACCCGCGGTGGGGCCTTTCCGCTGCCACGGAAGAGCGCAACTGTTGGTCGAACGCGGTGGACGGACTGTCGCCCGTATGCGATTCGCTCGCTTGGCATCAAGGTGACGGAGGGATGGGGCGATGAGTTTCGCAAACCAACAGTGCTCGAGGTGCCAGAGTATCTGCGCGGCGGACGCAGCATTCTGTTCCAGGTGTGGAAACCAGTTTCCACACCGCTCGGGATTCGCTCAACCGGGCCGCGCCGTTTGCCCGGGCTGCGGATACGGGCTGGGCTCGTTCAGCACTAGCTGCCCGCGGTGCGCCCCACAATCCGGTCTGCCTCCTGCGAACTACTCGAGGCCGGGGTTGAATAGCCTTCCGCTGGCGGGCCCCGTTCCAGTGCAGCAACCCGTCGCTCCGATCATGCCGATACCGCACGTCCAATGCCCGGCTTGCCGCCAGTGGGTCGTGCATGGGACTGTTTCCTGTCCGTATTGCGCCACACCGTTGGCTCCAGCCGCTCCGCTTGCCTACGTGAACGCCAACCAGGCGCCTGTGCAGCAGGTAATCATTCAGAACACTCCTGCTCCCGGGTACGTGCCGATCGGCTATCGCCCGCACAAGGAGAAGGTGACGGCCGGACTGCTCGCCCTTCTGCTGGGAGGCCTGGGCATCCAGCACTTTTACCTCGGCAATACCGCGGCGGGCATCCTTTCCATCCTTTTCTGCTGGACCTACATTCCGGCGCTCGTTGGACTGATCCAAGGCGTGGTGCTGCTCTATATGAACGAGCAGGACTTTCACGCGCGTTACGGCTGATCCGGATTGACGTCCGGCGCACGGCCGTGGCGCGGCGCTGCCGTGCCGCGGACAGAGACCGGTTGTTAGAGCGCGAGCCAACCGGGAACGGCCGCGAAGCCGGCGAGTCAGCCGGTCGGTCATCGACCTCGTGGGGATCGAAACCGTGGACAACGAACAGGTAAAGAGCCACGTTCTGACGGCCTGGGAGTACGTATATCTGCACGACGACTGGCTGAACCCGTTGGCGGACGCGCTGGAGGGCGTATCCGTTGAGGAGGCGCTCTGGCGGCCCGGCCCGGATACGAAGGGGATATGGGAGATCGTGCTCCACATGGCGGTGTGGACGGAGAACATTGTGGAGCGAATGCGCACCGGAGAACGGGCGCGGCCAGCGGAGGGCGCATGGCCTGTGCTTCCGGAGAGTCCGGACCAGCCGGCCTGGGAGTTGTCGAAGGCCCGGCTATGGCAGTCGCTGGAGGATTTACGAAAGCATGTTGAGGCCGGCCCGCCCGAGCAGTTGATGTCGGGACCGTGGGGGCTGGCAGACCTGCTTTGCCGGTTCATCCATAACGCCTATCATATCGGCCAGATTACGAAGATGCGGGAGTGTATGGCGGCGATACGCCAGCCGCAATGAGGGCGTGCTCAGACGCCCGATGGCATCGGCTGCGCGGAACCCGGCGCAATACCTGACGCCGCGCGGAGTCGCCGCGCCCGAAGGCTCGGCTGCCGTGAGCCGCACCGCACCATCGTGCAACGTTGATTCAGTCATACTATTGACTCGCTCCAGATATTGGGTCTACAATGGACGCCATGCCGCCCGATGAATGCCAACTCCATGCCGCCCTCCGCGGAGCCGGACTCCGCGTGACCGCGCCGCGGCTCGCCGTGCTCCGGTCGGTACAGGGCAGGGGGCAGCACCGGGATGCGGAGGCCATTGCGGAGGCGGCGCGCGAGCGGCTGGGCACGCTCTCCACGCAGGCCGTGTACGATAACCTCCACGCGCTGGAGAAGGCGGGGCTCGTCCGGCGCATCCAGCCGTCGGGCCATCCGGCGCGCTACGAGGCGCGGGTCGGAGACAACCATCACCACATCGTATGCCGGCAGTGCGGGCTGACCGCGGACGTGGACTGCGCCGTGGGCGCCGCGCCATGCCTGGAGCCATCCGCCGATCAGGGCTTTCTCGTCCAGGAGGCGGAAGTCATTTTTTGGGGCCTCTGCCCCCGATGCCGGCAAGACGCTCACTCCTGATCAGCAGGAGCGCGAGGGTCTTCCGGAAAGGAGAGCGATCGACGTGCCTGACAAAGACAATACGCGAAGCGTGAGTGAGAGCGAGAACCCCGCAATCCCCGCCCCGACTCCGAAGCGGAGCCGGCCAAGGACGATCCACGACTGGTGGCCAAATCAGCTCGATCTCTCGGTGCTCCACCACCATTCGACGCTGTCCGACCCGATGGAGGCGGACTTCAGCTACGCGGAGCAGTTCAAGTCGCTCGACGTCGAGGCGCTGAGGTGCGATCTCATTGAGCTGATGACCACGTCGCAGGGGTGGTGGCCGGCCGACTACGGCCACTACGGCCCACTCTTCATCCGCATGTCGTGGCATGCCGCGGGGACGTACCGAATCGGGGACGGACGTGGCGGCGGCGGCGACGGCCAGCAGCGCTTTGCGCCTCTCAATAGCTGGCCGGACAACGCGAGCCTCGACAAAGCGCGGCGCCTCCTCTGGCCGATCAAGAGAAAGTACGGTCAGAAGATCTCCTGGGCCGATCTGCTGCTTCTGGCCGGCAACGTCGCTATCGACTCGATGGGGCTGAAAACGTTCGGGTTTGGCTTCGGCCGGCGCGACGTGTGGGAGCCCGAGGATATTTTCTGGGGTCCCGAGGACACCTGGCTCGGAGATGAGCGCTACAGCGGCGATCGCGAGCTCTCCGGCCACCTGGGCGCGGTCCAGATGGGCCTGATCTACGTCAATCCGGAGGGACCCGGCGGCAACCCGGATCCGCTGGCCGCCGCCAGGGACATTCGCGAGACCTTCGCCCGCATGGCAATGAATGACGAGGAGACGGCCGCGCTCATCATTGGCGGCCACACGTTCGGCAAGACCCACGGCGCTGCGCCGGCGACCGAGTACGTTGGTCCCGAGCCGGAGGGCGCCCCGCTCGAGGATCAGGGCCTCGGCTGGAAGAACCGATACGGCAGTGGCAAAGGGGCTCACGCTATTACCAGTGGCCTCGAGGGCGCGTGGACCAACAACCCGACCCAATGGGACAACGGATTTCTGGAGAACCTGTTCAAGTACGAGTGGGAGCTGACGACGAGCCCCGGCGGCGCGAAGCAGTGGACTCCCAGGAATCCCGAGGCGCAGGGCACGGTGCCCGACGCGCACGACCCCTCGAGGCGGCACGCTCCGACGATGTTGACGACGGACCTGGCGCTGCGAATGGATCCGATCTACGGCCCTATCTGCAAGCGGTTCCACGACAATCCGGACCAGCTCGCCGACGCCTTCGCCAGAGCGTGGTTCAAGCTGCTGCACCGCGACATGGGGCCGCGGTCGCGCTACCTCGGACCGTGGGTTCCGGAGCCGCAGATCTGGCAGGACCCGGTGCCGGACGTGGACCACGAGCTGATCGGGGAGCAGGAGACCGCCGCCCTCAAGCGAGCGGTACTTGCGTCCGGCCCGACGATTCCGACGATGGTTTCGACGGCCTGGAACGCGGCAGCCAGCTTCCGCGGCACGGATAAGCGCGGAGGCGCCAACGGAGCGCGGATCCGACTTGCGCCGCAAAAGGACTGGGAGTCCAACGAGCCCGCGCAGCTCGCGCCGACGCTGAAGCGCCTCGAGCAGATCCAGCAGGAGTTCAACGGCTCGCAGTCCGGCGGCAAGAGAGTCTCGCTGGCGGATCTGATCGTCCTGGCAGGGTGCGCGGCCGTGGAGCAGGCGGCCAGGAACGCCGGATACGCCGTTGTCGTTCCGTTTGCGCCCGGCCGCACGGACGCGACGCAGGAGATGACGGACGCGGACTCGTTCAGGGTGCTCGAGCCGGTCGCGGATGGATTCCGCAACTATTCGCGAGCGGGCGACCCGATGTCGCCGGAGACGCGCCTGCTGGAGCGGGCCAATCTTTTGAGGCTGACCGCGCCGGAGATGACGGTTCTCGTCGGCGGCATGCGCGCCCTCGATGCCAACTTCGGGCAGTCGAATCACGGCGTGTTCACCGATCGGCCGGGGACACTCAGCAACGACTTCTTCGTGAACCTGCTGGACACGGGCACGGCATGGAGACCGTCTGCCTCGGCAGAGAACCTCTACGAGGGGCGCGACCGCGCCACGGGCGAGCTGAGGTGGACCGCAACGGCCGCAGACCTCGTGTTCGGCGCCCATTCACAGCTCCGAGCTCTGGCGGAGGTCTACGCGTGTGACGATGGCCGAGAGAAACTCGTCCGGGACTTCGTTGCGGCCTGGTCCAAGGTAATGAACCTCGACCGCTTCGACCTGGCCTGAAATGATCGCCGCTGTGTAAATGCGAGCGTCATCGCGACGGGGCCCGCTTCACCGTGTTGAGCACCGAGCGGGCCGCCAGCTCCTGGCCGGCGAGCGAAAGGTGGACGCCGTCGGAGGCGAACAGCGCCTTGCGGTCAGGCGCGGCCTGGAATGCGGCGTATATGTCGCACAGGCCGGCATTTCTCGCCTTCGCGGCGGCTCGGCATGCCTCCGCCATCTCGCCTAGCGCCTCCGCCTTGTCGCCCGATGGGCAGGTCGTGAGGACAATCACGTCGGCCTCGCCGCCGGTCGCGCGGCGCACGCGGTCGATAGCGTCCTCCAGGGCGGCCCGGAATCCGGCGCCGCGCATGCCGGAGGCGTAGTCGTTGAAGCCGAACCAGATCGTCACGAGATCGGGGCGCGGGTCGGCTCGCGTCCAGCGGGGGAGCAGGATTACGTTGTGGCGCAGCTCCGTGCCGCCCATGGCGGGATTGACGATTCCGACTTCGCTGCCCGTTGCCTTGCGGGCCGCCTCCTTGAACAGCGCGGGCCAGTTGTGCTCCCGGTTCGTCCAGTGCGCCGTGTCCGTGAGCGAGTCGCCCATCGTCACGACCGCGAACGGTTTGCCCGCAGCAAGCTTGGCACGGACGTGGGCAAGCGGATCGCCGGTCGGACGGTAGTCGGAACCGGGCCGCGGGATCGAGCGCTCCAGCCGGATATCGTCGATCGCATAGCCGTGCGCCGCGTAGTCTCGCCAGTACCACCACTTGCCGAACTGGATGGGGCCAAGCTTCGACGGAGCCAGCCCGGCCACGGGATCGATCGTCCTGTCCGTCTTGCTCAGCTCGGGTATCAGATCGCGCCATGGAACGGTGACCTTCGTCCAGTCCGTCCCGTCGATCGGGAAGGCGCAGGCGAACCGCGTGGCGTAGTCGCCGTTCCAGATCATCTCCAGTCCGCCCAGATGGCGTGATCCGTCGCCCTTGACCCAGAACGAAATACCTTCGGCTTGGTCCCAGGCGGGCGCCGCCGACGCGCTGCGAACCGCGAAGACACCCTGGCAGTTCTCGTTAAAGTCGAAGCGGAGCGCGGAGCCGTCGATGCCTGGAACAATCGAGACGCGCGCCTTCTCCTCCGGCGCGCGGAACGTGATGGCGTCCATCGGGTCGACCAGCGTACGATCCGGGGGCTGGAGTAGCGCGAGCAGAACGAATATCGCAGCGAATATCGATCGCACGATAACCTCCCTCATCCACGTCGTACGTGGATGGCACGCGCCGCTCCCCGAAGCCACGGTCGGCGCCAACGTTGCGCAACGGTGCAGCGAGCCCCGAGCGTGGAGCGCCCATGCCGCTGGGCGCCAGCATCGTGGGCGCCACGAGCGTGCTGCGCCAGCATTGTCGGGCGCCACGGGGATGTAGCGGTCGGTTTGTGGCGGCCGGTTCGTGGCGGCCGCTTCGTGGCGGCCGGTTTGTGGCGGCCGGTTCGTGGCGGCCGGTTTGTGGCCACCGGCTGAACCCCGCGGCTGGGTGGCCTGCGGCTCATTGCCCGCCTGCGCGGGCAACAGTTCCGGTGCCCGCGCAGGCGGGGACTGGGCCGAAGGCCACCCAGCCGCGGGGTTCAGCCCGG
>DATGJU010000005.1:0-10933 GCA_035295045.1 Chthonomonadaceae bacterium | reverse complement strand
CCTTCTCCAGCGTGCCCATGGCTGAGTAGGCTGGGACCGAGTCGTGCGCCGCGATCGAGACGGAGACGGTGTTGGCGCCGCCGTCCAGTGTCACGGAGAAGGGCACGCCGCCGTTCTTGCCCTTCGTCACGCCGCCGACCGTCACGGAGGCCGGGCCGTTGGCCGTGATCGAGCTCACGTCGCCCTCGATCATTACGTTGCCGGCCTTGTCCTCATAGTGGACGTGGCCGTCCGGCGCGCCCTTCTTGAAGGAGGCGTTCACATTGATCTTGGCGTCCTTGGCTGCAGGATTGGACGAGGCGTCGAACTGGCCCTCCGCCTTGACCTGCGCCGGCAGCAGGCCGGTGACGACGTTGTCGACTCCCAGCACGTCGCCGGCAAACCCATTCTGCCAGACGGTCATCCAGACGTAGCCGTTACCGCGCAGGTCCGAGCTCGCGAACGGTCCGCCGGGCGAGGTCGCGAAGACGCGCGTGTTGGAGCCCACGAGATTGTGGTTCGCGTCGTAGATCTGCATATCCGTGATAACCGGATCGGACGGATTGGCCGCCTTGCGGTAGACCATCGTGAAGGTGTACCAGCCGGAGTTCGTGATGATCGCGGTCGGCGCGGACTGGCCGTCCACGGTGACGCCAACCGACGTGCCGCTTGCGGTCAGCCGGAAGTTATGCTCCGCGCCAAAGTTGCCAGGGTCGGCGTGGTAGGGCGTCATGTCGATCCAGAACGAGGGAGTGCCCGCGGCAGCCGCCGGCGCCCAGTTGGCATCGATGTAGACGTCGATCGCCTGATAGAAGTCGCCGTGATAGACGGAGTCGGCGCCGCCATAGAAGCTGAATCCGCTGTCTCCGTATCCCGGCGCCTGGTAGTCGTCGTCAAGATTGTGGACTTCGGCGTAGAAGTTGCCGGAAGCCGCTGGCAGGTGGAGCGTTCCACCACCGGACGGGGTGCGCGAGACGAGCGGCGCGGGGCTCCAGTCGCCTATGTTGGTCTCGAAGCCCTGAGCGTTGTTGAGGGTCGCGTACGCTGCGGCGGCCGCGAGGCACAGCAGCAGGGTGGCAAGTACGAGGACCTTGCGTTTCACCATTGAAATCTCCTTTGGCGTGAGCCGCATTGGTGGCTCCGCCGTTTCCAAACTTTTGGCCCGCAAGACGAAAGAATCGTCCACGGATTGACGGATTGTGAGAATGTGGAGCACAAACCGCGGTTGGGGTCGGCTGCATCGGGCAGATGGCATCGACAGTCTACCGTAACATCACTGGCAAATGCGGCCGGTGATAATACCAGGACCGAGCGTCCACACGCACGGGGGTAGTATAATGTTGTGGCGTATCGAAGGACCACGGGTGTAGTATGCAAGTTTCGAGCCAACTGCGCGATTCGGCGTTACGGGCTTTTAATCCGGGAACTGTCTATCTCATTGGCGCCGGTCCGGGCGATCCCGGCCTGATTACCGTCCGGGGCCGCGACCTGCTCGCCGCCGCCGATGTGGTCGTCTACGACCGGCTGGTCCATCCCGCCCTGCTGAAGCACGCGCGTCCGGATGCGGAGCGTGTCTACGTCGGCAAGTCGAGCGCGCGCCACGCGATGAAGCAGGCCGACATCAGCGCGCTGCTCGTCGATCGGGCACGGAGCGGGCGGATCGTCGCGCGGCTGAAGGGCGGCGACCCGTTCGTCTTCGGGCGCGGCGGCGAGGAGGCCGAGGCATGCCGCGCGGCCGGCGTGGCGTTCGAGGTCGTGCCGGGCGTCACCTCCGCCATCGCCGCGCCCGCCTACGCTGGGATACCGGTGACGCATCGGGACGCGGCATCCTCCTTCTCCGTGGTGACGGGGCATGAGCGCCACGATTCCGGCAAGGCCTGCACGCGAGCCCCGAGCGACGCGGCGGATCGTCGCGATTGGGCCAGGATCGCGCATGCCGCCGATACACTGATCTTTCTCATGGGCGTCGAATCGCTGCCGGAGATCGCGAGCCGGCTGCGGGAGCACGGCCGTGCGCCCGAAACGCCGGTCGCGCTCGTCCAGTGGGGCGCGTGGCCCCGCCAGCGCGTGGTGGTTGGAACCCTCGCGACGATCGTCGACGATGTTCGAAACGCCGATCTGACGCCGCCCGCGGTCTGCATCGTGGGCGAGGTTGTGCGGATGCGCGAAGCGCTGCGCTGGTTCGACGATCCGTCGGCGCGTCCGCTCTTCGGCCGGCGTGCGCTGGTGACGCGGGCGCGCGAGCAGGCGAGCGCCCTTTCGGACCTGCTGATGGCGCGCGGCGCGGAGCCGGTCGAGTTCCCGGTGATCCGCATTACGCCGGTCGCCGATACGTCGCTTGTCGACGCGGCCGTCGGGAACCTGAGCGCGTACCAGTGGATCGTGTTTACAAGCGCCAACGCCGTCCCGATCTTTGCCGGCCGGCTGGAGGCGCAGGGATTGGATGCACGCGCGCTGTGCGGCGCCCGGATCGCCGCGATCGGTCCCGCGACCGCGGCGGCGCTGCGTGAGCGGCTCGGCCTCCGCGCCGACTTCGTGCCGGACGAGGCGGTGGCGGAGGCGCTGCTGGCGGCCTGGCCGGATCGGGAGATGGCCGGCCGGCGGGTTCTGATCCCGCGAGCGCGCGACGCGCGTGAGATCCTGCCGGAGCAGCTCGCGGCGCGCGGCGCGATCGTGGACGTCGTTCCGCTATACGAGACGCACGTCGAATCCGGCGAGGCGTCCGCTCTCCGCGCGATGCTGGAGGCGGGCGAGATCGACGTGGTGACGTTTACCTCGTCCTCCACGGTCCGGAATTTCGTCGCGACACTCGAAGCGGCGGGCTGCGACGCGTCGTTCCGGCTGCCGGCCGGCTGCATAGCGGCCGCGATCGGTCCCGTCACCGCGGAGACCGCGCGCGCCGCCGGCATCGAGCCGGCGATCGTTGCGCTGGAGCACACCATACCCGGCCTCGTCGCCGCCCTGGAGCGGCACTTTCGGGTCTAGGGGCCGTTCGGCGGACCTCGCTGCCGGAATGCGGCTGCGCTGACCTGGCGGACCTCACTCCCTAAGTCCCCCTCTCCTGGACGGCCGCGTAGGCTCCGTGGCAGATGGGGGGTTAAGGGGTGAGGTCCGCTACGCTAGCCCAACCGAACGAGGAAGCAAGGTCCGCTACGCGAGCTCAACCCGCACGAAATAGCCAGATCCCGCTCTCCTGAGCGTGTGGCGCGAGACGCGGTCCCGTATGGGCCGCCCGGAAGAGGGCCGGTGTTCCTGCGTGGGAGGTCCGCCAGGCGAGCCAGAGCGCATTCAGGGGCGTCAGGGCGCGGAAGCGTGCGGGAGACCGCCGAGCGAGCGGCCAGGAGCGAATACGGTGAGCATTTCAGCTATCGAGCTTATCGAGCTTTCCGCCCGATGCGAGACCCAAATGGAGCTTAGCGTCTGCTACGGCTGCGACGCCTGTGGGCTGCGCTGCGCGGCCGGCGTGCCGGCGACACAGGAAGAGTGGGCTGGATTGCGCCGCTATGTCGAATCGCTGAATGCCGCCGGCCGCCGGGAGCTCGCGCGCGTCGAGGGGCAAGACAAGACGGTGGATCTCGGCGACGGCGTCTCGGTGACGCTCTGCCGGTATCGCGACATGGAGCACGGCCGGTGCGCGGTGTACCCGGCGCGTCCGCTGGTCTGCCGCCTGCTCGGGCACGTCGAATGGATGCCCTGCCCGATCGAGAAGGTACCCCGGACCGTGCGGACGGAAGACGCGCTGGCCCTGATGCGTGCCTACGCCCAAACGGACCGGCGTACCTTCGAGGAGTGGGAAGCGGAGGGGTAACGGGCATTCAGGTTTCAGGCGGCCCGGTAAACCGGAAACCCGCGTCTGGCAGCGACTCCTGAACACCTGACTACCAGAGCACCTGAACACCAAACACCCGTCACGCCGCCCGCCTCGTGCAGAGATCGACGAACGCGTCGATGCTTGCTCGCTGGTTGCGCAGCTCATCCGCGGTCGCCATGACCTTGCGCGGCGTCATATCGAGCTGCTCGACGGCGTTCGGCGACACCGGCCTGGCCACCGCGAAGGGCTCGTAGTTCATGCAGCAGGCGTCCGCAATCATGGAGGCCAGGTGGACGATCGCGATCACGCGCGAGCTGCCGCAAGCTTTCGGCGGGTAGTTGTGCAGGCCGATCGAGCTTGCAAGCGCGCCCGGCAGGTGCCACCGATGTGCCAGATAGCCCCCGACCCGAAACTGATCGAAGCCCACGCGGTCCCGCAGCACGCGATCGATGGTGCTCTTCTGCGCCAGCGCGGCCTCGACAGCTGCCCGCAGGTCGTCATGGAAGTAGCGATCCAGGATAACGATGCCGACCTCGTGCAGCAGGCCCGCGATGTAGGCCGCGGCCGGATCGATGCCGGCCTCTCCGCGCGCGAGCACCTCCGCGGCGGTCGCGGTGCCGATCGAGTGGCGCCAGAGGCTGGCGCGGTCCAGGCAGTCGCTCTCGCCGGCGAAAAAGTTCGAGGCGGAAGAGAGCAGCACCATCGTCCGGACCTTCTCGAAGCCCATCAGGATCACGGCGCGGTCCACCGTCGCGACTTTTCCCGCCACGCCATACGCCGCGGCGTTCGTCATCGTAAGCAGAGTCGCGGTTAGCGCCTGGTCCTGCGAGATGAAATTCGCCAGCTCGCGCGCGCTGCTCGCCTCGTCATTCGCGATCTCGGCGGCGCGCAGCGCAATGGTCGGCAGAGTCGGAACGTCGCGGATGGCGTCCAGCTTACTAAAGACTCGATTTCGGCTCTGGTCGTCTTTCAGGATCACGCGGCATCTCCCGATGGATTTTCGGTCCGCCGGAGCCCCAGCGTGAGATACCGCGGACTGCGAGGCCCGCCCGCATAAATGTCTGATTTTCCGAAACTCGGTGCTGTGAGGTTTTCCGCGGCCAACGAGATTCACCAACGCGTCGGCATCAATCAGGCTCAGACTCTCAGACCGGTCCTCTATTGCACACTTCGCCGGACCGGGCCGACGCGACCACATGGAGGCGAGTCACGGAGCGGCGTCCGTGCGCGCGTGCAGCTCCGAGAATGGGCGATGCGTGATCGAGTACTGGTGGAGCGCGCCGTCCAGGACGATCAGGTCGATGGCGACCAGGCGCGGGCGGTTCGGCTCGCGCATGCCGGCGTGTTCCAGTTGCGCGGCTGTCGTTCCGGCGGCAGTGGAATTCGGGGCGGCCGGACCGGAACCGGGCGGTTGCGCCGCCTCCCTCGGCGGGGTCTTGAGGCCGCCCCTCGGAGGTCCTGAGGACCCCGCCGCGCCCGGCCCGGCCGGCTTCGACGGTGCGCGCGGACGCCGGAACGTGAGGACGGCGCACGAGAAGGGGACGCCCTGCTCCTTTTCGAAGTAGCGAAGGCCGGCGGCTCCCGTGGTGCCGGCGTTGCAAACCACGGTCTCGAATCGCGGCACGAGCGTCGCGGTGGCTGGCGGCGCGGCCGGCGGCCCCACGTCCGCGCCGGACACGTCCTCGGTATCCACATAGTAGCGGTGCAGGTGGCCGCACAGCACGAGCGGCACGCGGCCCCATAGCGGCCGCGCCTCCTCCGGGTTATGGATCGCCACGATGTCCGGCGCCTCTTTCATCCCGGAAATCGCTTGGAGCATCGCCTCGCCGCCGGCCCGTATCTCCTCCGCAGTGGTGTCGACGCTGCCCACGCCGGCCCGCTGCGACGCCGGGTTCGCCAGACCGTACAAGGTGAAACCCGCGAGCGTGGCGGACCGGCCGTTCAGTACTGTCACGTTGGGGAGCTTCGCCAGGGCGTCCGTTACGACGCGTGAATCGTGATTGCCGGCGACGAAGACATAGGGATAGCCGATCTTGCCGATGCCCTGGACCATGGCGACCTCCGGCGGGCTGCCGAAGTCCGTAAGGTCGCCCGTGTCGACGATCATCGAGACGTGGAACTGCCGCGCGACCTCCTGCATGAACGCGAGGCCGGCTGGGTTGTTGTGCAGGTCCGAAACGTGCAGGATGCGAATGGTGTCGGAGTCCGACCCACCGGTCAGGCGGTCCGGGGGAACGGAGATGCGTCCGTACAGCACGTTCAGATTGGCCGCGATCGTCTTGACGCGCTGCGAGAGCAGCTCGATGCGGACAAACGCGTCCTTGCCGAACTGGATCACCCAGGGCGCCTGTCGCAGCGTACCCGTGTAGGTCGGCGATTCGAAGGCCTTGCCGTTAAACGTGGCGAAGGCGCGGCCCACGATTCCCGCCGCGAGCGCCGCGCCCAGCAGGGCGCTCAGCACATACTTCCAGGGCCGCCTGGACCGCAGCAGCAGCGGCGCCAGCAGCGCGCCCAGGGCGCTGAACGCGACCTGCCGCAGCACGAAGTCCCGCACGTCCCGCCGAACGCTGGACTCCAGGTCCCGCGTCAGCAGGTCGACCTTCGGCTCACTGTGGATCACCTTGTTTATCTCGTCGAGCTGTACCTCTTCGAGGGTGGCGATCAGGGCGACGGGCGCACGGTGCGTCTGGGCGTGTACCTCGCCGAGCGGCATGAGCACAAGCGAGGTCTGGCCGCGCGGCGACGGCACGACCCGCAGCTCCACGGCGAATCCGTGCCACCGATAGACAGTCCGGCCCAGCGTCGCGACGGAGAGCGCCGACCCGATCACGCACAGCAGGACATAGGCCGTCACCCACGCCGCCTGCCGGATGGCGCGCTGGAAACGGAGACGTCGCCGGGTCGCGGCGTCCGGCAGCGCGCCGTCGATCGGGATGGGCGCGGGGGTGGTCATAAGGTCTAACCCGTTGAGTCTGCCGACGCTTCGGCCTGCCGCTTGATGGCGTCCATGGTCGCCTGAAGGTTGTCGGTCATCTTCTTCTTGATCAGCGCCTTCACCATCGCGCCTATCAGCGGAACGTTGTACTCGTAATCGACCAGGGAGTCGAATCGCGTTGCGCCGCCGCCCGCAGTAAACTGCCAGAATCCCTCCATCCGGTCCATGTCGCCGCGCAGCATCGTGAACTCGTCGCGGTGCGTCGCGTCGTTCCACCGGTCCTCCTGCACCCACTTGACGGTCATGCGGAACTCGCGGATGATGCCCACCCACTCCGTCACTGTTCTGGCGCCGTCGTCGCTGCGCTCGAGGAGATTTAGCGATTGCAGGTCCTCCATGAACTGCGGGAACGCCTCGACGTTCTTGGCGATGCCATAGACATGGTCGATCGGCGCCTGGATGGTGACGGACTGCTCTATGCGGGGCATCGGCTCTTCGCTCCTTGACCGGACGAGGCCTCGGACCGCCGCGAATCGGCGCGTGGGCCTCGGAATTATAGCGATGGCCCGGACGCGATGTCAAGGAACGGCCATCTTTCTCGAACTGCCGCTCCGGTACGATATTGGACATGACGGCAAGTTGGCCGGTTATCGGAAGATGGGGAGGGGCGACACACCGATGCTTCAGTGCTCGGGCCGGATTGGGCAGACGCTGCGGAACTATCGCGAGGAGCGCGACGCGCTTCTCGGCGGCATCGAGGGGACTTTGCGCAGCGATCCCCGCATTGCGGCCGCTTGGCTGTTCGGCTCGCTTGGCCGCAGAGACGAAGACGACCTGAGCGATCTGGACCTGTGGGTCGTCGTGCAAGACAGCCACATCGCAGATATCGTCGTAGGACGGCGAGTCGAGACCGCGCGCGTCATGGAGCCGCTCTTCGTGGTCGAGGCGCCGCAAAACGCGCCGCGCGACGGCGCGTATCTGGCCGCGTGCTGCGACGCTCCGATCGCGCCGCACCTGGTGGACTGGTACTGGCAGCCCGCATCGCAGGCGTCGATCCCTCGCGGTACGCGCCTGCTGTTCGACCGCGTCGGCCTCCCGCGGTCGCCCGACGCCACGCCTGGCGGCGCAGTCATAACGGAGCCGATTTCGGAGGTCGAAGCGGCTAACCGGTCGATTCGGTTTTGCTGGATGATGCTTATGATCGCCGCGAAGCACGCGGCACGCTCGCGCAATGCGCCGGATATGCCGCTGCTGCGGTACGCGCTAGGCGCGTTGAACGACGTGCGGCTATTTGCCAATGTTACAGTGGTACAGGAAGCGCCCACGGCAATCGCCAGTGCAGCCGGCAAGCTCGCCGTCCTCCGCGCGTCAGCCGCCGATCTGGACCGACTGCTGCCGCTCGCGGCGGCCCGCGGCGCGGAGGTACCGCGGGGCGTGGCCGCGGCCGTCGAGAGGTACTTCACGCTGGCGGAGGAGGCAGCCGTGAGTAACATTCTGGTCTGACGGCCGCCGGCGCTCGGATCGATGGGCCCGCCATCGCCCGCTCGCTGTGCTATTCGGTCGTCGTGGGCTCGCTGCGCAGGCCGCGCTCGCGCAGCCAGGAGTCGATCCAGGCGGCAGTCGCCTCGTCAAATGCGACCGGCGGGTCCTGCCGATAGTCCACGCGGCGCCGGTATGGCCCCTTGTCGTACGCTCGGTCTACGACGCTCTGAAGGTTCAGCTCGAAGGGCGCAATGCCTTCGACGAGCGGTACCTTGATCGCGGGAAGCGGCTGCGGCAGCCGGTTGAGCCAGAACTCGAAGTGCCAGCGCCGCGCGGGGCGATGCGCGGTGATAACATAGTCCCAGGCGCCGAAAACCTGGAGCTGATTCCTAGGCGGCGCGACCGTATGCGACCCGCCGCGAAGCAGATCGATCTCGACCAGGTTGGTCTGGCTCTCCAGGTAGTCGCGCTGCTTCGTGACGTACGCTCCTCGCCCAGGATCGCCCGCGCGCTTGTCGGACGGGGACAGCACCTCGATTACCGTAACGAGCTGCTCCCAGTCTGCGCCGGCCCGGATTTCGATGAACAGCTCGCGCTCCTCCTCCGGGTGCGCGATCACCGTCCCATGATCCGTCGGCTGCTCCAGAACGGCGGTCTGGGTCCTGTCCTCCGGCGTCTCCCTCACAACGGAGACGACCTGCAAGTCCGGAACCCAGGCGCGGTCCCAGGGCGCGATATAGACCCGCTCCTCGGCGTTGGCAGAGAACCCCTCCGGCAGCCCGGCGTTCAAATCCGCCACGATCTCGCAGATAAGTGAGCCGTGAAATCCCTTCCCGAAGCGGCTCGACTCGATGTAGGGGTCCATTCCGGGAAATGGTCCGGCCACGGCGACGACTCCGCCCTATGCCTCGGTTTACCGATGGTGAAGTTCCGCTCGTTGGTGCATTGTCCTGCTTTGGCACGCATAGAGCCGGCTCGCCGGAAGCCTCGCGTCCCTCGCCGCTGCCGGAGTGCCTCGTCTACGTTGGCCTATGTTGCTGGAAGCCATGGCGACCGAAAATAGACTGCTGCGCCGTCGGTTGAGATACGCTGCCGGCGATTCGGGCGCACAGGAGCAGCCGAATCAATTCGGGCCGCAGCGACACCCTCGCCGTCGCAGTCAACGCCGCGCAAGCCAAAAGGCTCGGGAAGTCAAGCGTTGCGGGGCTGGTCGCGAGCGACGAAGCAACTGTGAGGCAGGTGCAGGCGCCATGAGCGATGCGATGATAATTCCGAGCCGCGATCCGCTTGTGCCGCCACTTCCAACGACTCATTGGTTGAAGCGCCCAATTACGCTCAAGATGTGGTGCGGCATTCTCGCGTTGCCTGCCGTGCTCGTCGCGTCCTGCGCCGGCAAGATGTATTACGACGATACAATGTATGAGTTACCGGGCGAGGTCCTCAAGTCCTCCGCGAAACCGGGCCGGTCACTTGATACGGCGATGAACGTTGCCGAGGCGCTAGACTCATACGTCCAGCCAAGATTCACAATACTTCGGGACAACGAATTTGGCGCGATCCGTTTCACCTTCCGGAAGCACGCCGGCGTGGTGCAGCTAAAGGTAGATTCCGCGAAGGAGAAGCAGATAATCGCGAACGTCAACGCCGCTAACCGCGAATACGCGATCTGTCTCCTGCACTGCGCCCCGAAACCGCTCGCAAAGTTCGCTCCCGAGAGCCCCCGACTGGAGATTCTGTACCTTAACCAGAATTGGGGCGGGGAAAATCTCGATCTCCCGCTGCCGGACGTGCACGATGGCGACGACAAGGCGCTATCACAATTGCACTTTGAAGCGCTCCAAAGGAAAGCGATTGCAGCGCTGCCTGCGTTAATGGCCGGCCACGAGTACCGAGCCTCAAACACAGGTTGGGACGTGCTCATGCGCCCGGTGCCGGCGAGGCAAACTTGCCTCTCCTGCCACAGCGAATCGAAGCTCGGCGATACGCTCGGCGTCATGGTCTACGCGGTCCGCGAGAAGCAGCGTGAGCCGGCCAGAACCATCCGCGCTAGATGATTTGACCGTGTCTGCCAAACAGGACTTCTCAGACCCCGCCCCGGATTGCGGCCATTCCCTCGCGGCTCGACTGCCCGCGAGACCTACGTTCCCACGCGTCTTTGCACCGCCAATCTCGCGACGATTTCGCCCACTGACAGACCCCGATCCTCGCCTGTATGGTATACTAATCTATACATAAACCATCTCAAACGAGCCCAAAATTGGGTTCGTTTCGTAGTTTCATGTTTTCTCCGGCGAGGGGGCGCGGCAGTGGGCGAATTCAAACTCATCTCAGACTATCACCCCGGCGGCGACCAGCCGCAGGCGATCGAGAAACTGGCCGCCGGCCTGGATGATGGGCACCGCTACCAGACCCTCCTCGGCGCGACGGGCACCGGCAAGACCTACACGATCGCGCAGGTGATCCAGAAGGTGCAGCGGCCCGCCCTGGTGATTGCGCACAACAAGACGCTGGCGGCGCAGCTCTGCTCGGAGTTTCGCGACTTCTTTCCGGAAAACGCCGTCGAGTTCTTCGTCAGCTACTACGACTACTACCAGCCGGAAGCCTACATCCCGCAGTCCGACACCTACATCGAGAAGGATAGCCAGATCAACGACGAGATCGACCGGCTGCGCCACTCCGCCACGCAGGCGGTGCTGGAGCGCCGCGACGTGATCGTGGTCGCCTCG
>DATGJU010000004.1:0-6127 GCA_035295045.1 Chthonomonadaceae bacterium | reverse complement strand
CGTCATGCGACTCCAGATATCCGGCGCTGGCGACAACCTCTCCGTCGACGCCGAGCGCGCAGACGTGCAGAGCGTCCTGCGCGCGCTGCTGAAACAGGCCGGTAAGCAGTTCGCGCCGGATGCGACCGTTACAGGCCAGGTAACGCTGCTCCTGACCGATCAGCCGCTCGATACGGCCCTGCGCTCGATCTGCGACGCCTCCTACCTCAAGTATTCGGAGACGCCGGACGGTATCTATCGGTTCACCCGCGACGACGCTGCAGTCAAGCGCGCATTCACGTCGCTGAGCGCGCTGAATGCGCAGCTCCGGGCGCAGCTCCGTGCCCTCGGCGTCGACGTGCCGCCCGACGAGCGTTTGGCCATCGCGCAGACAGAGAACCGCAGCGCGGGCGGCTTCGGCGGCAGCGCCTTCGGGCTGCGCGATGCGGCCAAGCCCGACGGAGCCGTGAACAGGCCCGCGCCGGGCTCGCCAGCCGGCGCGGCCGGGCCGGCCCAGCCGTCCGATGGCCCCGCGGTGAACGCAAAGCGATCGGCGCAGAGCCCGCTGGCTGGCACGCTGAGCAAGAACTTCGCCGGCACGGCCAATGTGCACGCCTACATCATTCCGCAGAACGGCAACGCAAACGCCATCGGCCGGGGCGTGCAGTCGAGCCTCGGCACGCAGCTCGACGTCCACTCCCTGGCGCTGCAGAACGGCTTCGTCTGGTTCAACATCCCGGAGGAGAAGCCGGAGCCGGTCACGAGCGTGCTCCAGCTATTCAGCCAGCAGGCGAACGTGCCCATCCTGGTCGATCAGTCGATACCGAACAGCCTGAAGTTCCGCGTATGGGGCAGCATCTCGCCGCGCCAGCTCCCGGAAGCGCTCAACGTGCTCGCGCCCACCGCGCACCTGCAGTGGCGCTGGATCGGCGGCAGCATCTTCGTGGTGCCGGCGCCCAACTTCTCGGTTTCGTTCGGCGACTCGCCGGCCTTCCGCAGCCAGTATCCGGCGCCCGCGCGCCAGGAGAATAGCGCCCAGCCGGAATCGCGTGCGCGCCGCTCCAGGTCCGACTGACATGCAGATCGACCTGTCCGGCAAAACGGCGATCGTCACCGGCGCCGGCCGCGGCATTGGGCGCGAGATCGCGCTCACCTTCGCGCGAGAGGGCGTGTTCGTGGTCGCCGCCGACAAAGATCCGGACGGCCTGGAAACGCTCGGCGCCGAACTGGAAGCCGCGGGCCGCTCAGGCGCAACCTTCCTCTGCGACGTACGCAGCGCCGCGCGCGTCGCAGAGCTTGCCGCCTTCGCCGACCTGACGTGCGGCCGGATCGACATCCTCGTCAACAATGCGGGCGTCAGCGTCACCGGAACGATCGATCGCCAGACGCCCGAGGGCTGGTCCGCCAATATCGATACGAACCTGACCGGCACGTTCCTCGTCTGCCACGCCGTCATACCGTACATGAAGCGGCAGCGCTCCGGCCGCATCCTCAATGCCGCGTCGTTCGCTGCCATCGTGCCGTCGGTAGGAAGCGCCGCCTACGCGGCGTCGAAGGCGGGCGTCGTCAGCTTCACGCGCGTGCTCGCCGGCGAGTTGGGACCCTGGAATATCACGGCGAACGCGTACGCGCCCGGCATGGTCCCCACGCAGATGAACCACTTTACCGAAGCGCCTTCCGCCACGCAGGAGCGCCTGCTCAACACCCTCACGCTCCGGCGCTGGGGCGAAAAGCAGGACGTCGCGAACCTCCTCTGCTTCCTCGCCTCCGATCTGGCCTCCTATATCACCGGCTCCCTGGTAGACGTAAGCGGCGGCAAGCTCGCAACGCAGATTCCGCAATCCGCATACGAGCGAGCCGCCGCCGAATAGCCCTGTCCGAAGAGCCGGCCCCGCTGGCTGTTCACGCCAGCTGCCAGCAGGACCCCCCTACCCCGAGGACCTATAAGTCACATGCGTCCTATGAGTCCTATCGCCCCAGACACTCCAGCCCTTATGGCGTCGGGGGCGGTGGGGCCATCCCACCGCCCGGCGGTGGGGCCATGCCGCCGCCGGGAGGCGGCGCCATCCCGCCCCCGCCGCCCGGCAGGGTCGGCCCCCGCATACCGCCGCTGCCACCGGGCATACCGGCGCTGGAACCCGTGCTGCCGCCGGGCAGCGACATCTGCTGTGTACCGCCGTTGAGTTTCATCGGCGGGGGAGGCGGGTTGGAGTAGGGATTCGCATTGTAGAAGAAGAAGAAAAGGCCGCCCGCGACTGCCACAGCCACGACGATGATGCCGATGATTGCCCCCGGACTCAAGTTCTGCTTCACGATGATGCTCCTTCTTTGAGCTTGTGCTCCTGGTTGGACGCCAGGTTGCGCCATGTCTCCACTTTGCCAGGCTTGCCGCCGGAGCCTGGCCATCGCACGCGCGCCTCGCTGACCTGGGTGTCGGCGCCCAGGCCGAAATGTACGCGAAGGTCGCCCTGCGAAAGGTACGAGCTGCCGCTCTTCACCTCCGCCACCCGAACGCCGCTGCTCGTCGCAATCTCCACGCGCGCCCCAATCGCGCTCCGGTTCGCGCGTGTGCCCTCCAGGGAAAACCGTATCCACCGGTTGCCGTTCTGGGTTTCGTTGTGCGCGAGTCTTAGCGGGCCTTTGTTGTTCGAAACCAGAAAGTCCAGCCGGCCGTCGTTGTCGAAATCTCCCACGGCCAGGCCCCGCCCTACGAACTTGGCGTCGAAGGTCGGCCCGGACTGCGAGGAGACGTCCTCGAAGCGCGTGCCCCGGAAGTTCCGGTAGATCTGCAGCCTCTGCGCGTACTCCAGCGCCGAGTTGGACTCATTGCAGTCGTCCAGTACGTGCCCGTTCGCTACGATCACGTCCAGCCAGCCATCGTTGTCGAAATCGGCGAGCTGCGCGCCGAACCCGAGCGGCACCAGGCTTGGCGGCCCAATTCCGGTGCGGATCGACTCGTAGGAGAATCCGGCCCCGCCCGCGTTCCTGTACAGCGAGTTCATCTCGAACGAATAGTTCGTGACGAACAGGTCCATCCTGCCGTCGTTGTCGTAATCCCCCGCGGCCACGCCCATTCCGGCCAGCGCCGCGCCATCGACGTTGTATGCCACTCCCTGCTGCGCCGCTACCTCGCGGAACGTGCCGTTCCGGTTGTTCATCAGCAGCAGGTTCGGCTCCAGATCGCAGGCGACGTACAGATCCATCCAGCCGTCGTTGTCGAGGTCCGTCGCGACCACGCCGAGCGATTTCGAGCGCGGCTGGATGATGCCGCTCTGCTTCGATACGTCGGTGAACGTCCCGTCGCGGTTGTTCCGGTACAGGATGTCGTGCCGCGCCGGGTAGACCTCCGGCCCGCAGTAGCTCTTGTGCTTGCCCGCCGCGCCGCAGATCCGGTCCGCGGCCAGGCTGTACCCCACGTAACGGCAAACGTAGAGGTCGAGCCAGCCGTCGTTATCGAAATCGACGAAGCAGGCGCTGGTGTGAATCCCCTCGTCGTCCGCGACGCCGGCCTCGACGGCCACGTCCTTGAACGTCCCGTTGCCAAGGTTCTTGTAGAGATGATTCCTGCCGAAACAGGTCACGAACAGGTCGGTGTGGCCGTCGTTATCGAAATCCCCGGCGCATACGCCGCCGCCAAACCGGTGGCTGCCCAGTCCCGACGCGTCCGTCACGTCCTCGAAGGTGCCGTCCCGCCGGTTTCGCCAGAGCATATGGCGCGGCGGGGTGGCCGGGTGCGCGCCCGGCAGCGGCGCGCCCTGCACTGCGTAGATGTCTAGCCAGCCGTCGTTGTCGTAGTCTATGAACCCGCAGCCGGAGCAGAACTGCTCCACGAAAAACTTCCGCCCGCTTCCGCCGTCGGTGTGCGTGAACCGGACCCCCGCCCGGTCCTGCACGTCCACGAACCGGAACGGAGCGGCAGCCGCCGGCGCGGCACTTGCCGCGATCGCCGGCCCCCGTGCCGGCCCGCAGCCGGCTATCCCCAGCGCCGGCGCGCCAACGCCCAATAGCCGCACGAGTTCTCGCCGCGACAGCCCGCTCAAGTACGATAGCCTTCCAATACCCGCCGTCCTGTCGGTCCCCGCACGGAATTACCGGCCGGGTCTACGAAACCCGCCTCCACAGCTAGAGTCCGCGCAGGCGGACTTCGTAAACTTAAACCGGGGTTTCAACCCCGCGTCACCGACTGCAGTACCGGACCAGTCAGCGCCACTCGAGCATTTCACTTGTGGCCGCGCGCCCCGCCCAGCCCCTGTAGCTCCCGCTTTGCCGCCGCGTGGCCGGGGTCGCGCTCCAGCGCGGCCTGGAACTCCGAGCGCGCCAGGTCGCGAGACCCCGCGTGCAGCGCGTCCATCCCTCGCCGGTAATGCAGTTCCGCGGTGTCGAGAGCGGAGCGCTCCCGCCGGCCGCCGTGGACCTGCGTGATCGCCAGCTTGTTCATCTTGTCGAAATAGGCCAGGAGCTGCTTCGCCTCGGCCGCGCGTCCCTGCGCCCGATAGATGCTTCCCAGCCGGTAGTAGCAGGACATGAACTTCGGATTTATCTCCAGCACGCGCCGATACTCGCGCGCCGCCGATTCCAGCTCGCCCTCCTGCTCGAGGTCCACGCCGTAGTAGTAGTGCGTCCACTCGGAAGAGGGATCCTGCCCAAGCGCGATCTCATACTCCGCCTGCGCCTCTCCGAGGCGGTTGGGAAGGGACGTATCCGCGAACAGCGCGTTGGCGAGGGCGTAGTGAAACTTGGGATTGCCTGGCTGCAGCGCGATGGCGCGCCGGAGCGCCGGAACACCCTCTGCGGGATTGCCCTGGTTGCACAGCGCCGCGCCGAGCGAGTGGTACGCGTCCGCGAAGTCCGGCTGCTTGGCGATCGCCTTCCGGAACAGCTCGATGCCAGATACCGCGCGGCCCATCTCGACCTCGGCCTTGCCCGCGATGAACAGGGCGGCGACCGGCGGATCGGCCGTCTTCAGCACCGGATCGAGGACCTCCAGCGCCTTGTCGTTCTTCGCCTGCTGAAGGTAGAGCTGCGCCAGGCTCAGGCGCGGGCCGGCGTCGCCCGGCTGTCGGTCGCGCGCGTCGGAATAGATCTTCTCCGCGGCAGCTGGGTCTGCCGCCGCGACGAGGTCGCCGAGATGCTGGTACGCCGGAAGAAAATCGGGGTTGAGCCCGATCGCGGCCCGGTAGTTCCCCAGCGCCTCCTGCCGGTAGCCCAGCTCCGCCAGAATATCGCCGAGAATCAGCCGCGGCGCCGGATTCTTCGGGTCGGCCTTTACCGCGCGCTCCGCCGGAATCGCCGCCTCGACCAGCCGGCCGCGCTCCACAAGCGCCTGCGCGTACCGGATTTGGGACGGACCCGCGTTGGGGTGCTGCGCGGCGTCCGCCTTCAGCGCCGCGAACGCATCCGCGGCCTGCTGCCTCTTCGCGGCCACCACTTTGGCATCTGCGTCCGGCACCCAGCGAGCGCTCGTCTTGTTATAATAGAGGGACAGCGGGATCGCAATACAGGCGAACACCGCAAGAATGGCAAGCAGGCGATAGCTGCGCGGGCGCGATTTGCCCGCTTTCGGCTCGCTCATGTTTGCAAAATGATCGGTCGTGTTCACGGCTGGAGCGGTCGTGCCGTCGGCCCCTAGAGACGGCAATACCCCCTGCGCCGCGATTGAGCGCAGGGGGTACTTGCATCGGGGCTACTGCGTGTCGTTGAGCGGCTGCGTGTAGTCCCAGGGAGCGACGTTCGCGACCCAGTTGCCGTCGAACGACGTCGGTCCAGTCGGGAGGATCCACTTGATGCCGAGCCGCTTCACGTGCCCGTCGTAGTAGGTCGCGTTGACCCAGCGCTGGTTGTCGCCGGCCTGCGTTCCATCCCAGAGATAAGGACGTGTGTGGCCGCCGTGCCAGCCCTCCTCGATAAAGAGGGCGATGTTGGCAGGAAGCTGGATCATCGAGTCCTTGATCGTGACGCCCGTGATGCTCGAATAGGCGTCGTGCGCGTGGCGCTGATAATAGGAGCTGAAGTGCTCGCCTGGCGTCTTGGCCGCGCCGTTCGGCGTGTTTGGCACGCCGCAGGCCTCCGCCCATCCCCGGTTGCCGGGATCGCTCGGGCAGCGGAAGATCTGAATGTTCTTGATGTACGGATTGTACAGCAAGGCCAT
>DATGJU010000003.1:0-2190 GCA_035295045.1 Chthonomonadaceae bacterium | reverse complement strand
GGTCTGTCCGCCGGTCACGGCGCGACTGCTCGCGGCGCGCGGTCAATGTCGTCTCTGCGCTGGGCGCCGCCGAACGGCCGCGAAATCATTGCAGGCGGGATCGGAATTGGAGGCAGCATGAACCTGTTCGGCCTGTTTCAGCAGTGGACCGGCAACCCGGCGAGCCAGCGCGCAGCGTGGAGCGATCGGGTGATGCAGTACGCGCGATACCTGCGCGCCTATCAGGGCTACAGCGTTCGCGGCGTAATCAACACCGGCCTGGTCCAGGAGTGGAAACGGATCAAGTTCAACTTCATCCAGCCGGTGGTCAACCTCTCCGCGGGCTGGTTCGCCGCCAAGCCGATCGATTGGGAGATCGACGGCGATGCCGAGGCGACTCGCGAGGCGTACGCGATCTGGGACCGGTCCGGCTCGGATCGGACGCTGCTGGAGAGCGCGATCTGCTGCGGCATCTACGGCGACCTAGTCGGGATCGCGACCCGCGACGCGGACGGGCGGCCGGCGATCGAATTCGTAGATCCGTCTATCGCCGAGCCGACGTTCGACGGGTCCGACTATGCGCGGCTGACGGCGCTCGAGATCGCCTACGAGGCGCCGGACGACGCGAATGGCGTGGTGGTGCGGCGCGAGATGTGGGGGCCGGCCGGAATGGAGGCCTACTCGGGCGATACGCTCGTGTCGCGCTGCGCCTACGATCGACTGCCGGCCGCGTGGATCCGCAACAGCTCCGTGAAGGGCGTCCCGTTCGGGATTTCGGACGTCGAGCCGATCCTCGATCTGGTCGAAGAGTACGACCACCTGGCCGCGAAGCAGACACGCATCGTGGACTACTACGCGGCGCCAAACATCGTCTTTTCCGGCCTGCAGAAGAGCGGCGCGCCGGTTGAGCGGTCGGTGGGCACCGTGTTTCACCTCCCCGCCGACGGCAAGGCCTACTTCCTCGAATGGTCGGGCGGCGCGCCAGACATCGACAACCAGCTCACGCGCATCCGGAACGCGATCGCGGAGGTGAGCCAGGTGCCCGCCGTGGCCTTTGGGACCGTAGATTCGGGCATTTCGAACATCAGCGGCGTGGCGATCAAGATCCTGTACGGGCCGCTGCTGTCGAAGACACAGCGCAAACAGGCCAACTGGGGGCCGGCGCTGGAGTACCTGATGTGGCTCTGCCTGCGGAACGCCGGCTACCGGTCCACGCCGCTTTCGGCGGTCAACGTCCGGTTCCCGAGCGCCACGCCCGTCGATGGCCAGGCCGCAGTCGCCGAGGCGAGCGGCCGTATCGCGGCGCGGCTCTCCAGCCGGCGCACGGAGATGAAGAACCAGGGAGTGGAGGACGTGGACGGAGAGCTGCGGCGCATCGTGGAGGAGGAGCGGATGCTGCAGCTCGCGACGACGGGCGTGGACCTCGCCACGGACGCGAACACGGCCGCGCGCGTATCGCGGCGCGGCGGATTCGCCGAGGAGTTGGCGAGCGAGTCGGCGGGTTCGTGAGGAGTCTGTCCCCAGATTTCAGAAGTCTCGCGGACCGGGCCAGGGACGCGTTGCTGACGTGCGAGATTGAGCGAAGGCTGCCGGTACGGGCGACACGGGAGTCGTTTGCGCGGCGCACGTGATGGCGAAGGAGGAGCGGAGATGGATGTTTACGGCGGTGACAACGCAGGCGCGACGCATGCCCGCGAGCCGGCCGACGCGGAAGGAGCGAATGGAGACCTTGGCGCGCCGGGAGCAGGCGTGGGAGCGATGGGTGGGAGCGGACCGGAAGGAGGGACGATGGACGAGCATGGCGGCGACAGGGAAGGCGGAACAGAGGGCGATGCCGGCGAGGTGAAGCGGCTGACCGGGCAGCTTGCGAAGGCGCAGGAGCGCGTGCGCACGCTGGAGATCGGACAAGCGCGACTGGAGGCCGCTGCGGCTCACGGGCTGCCCGCCGACCTGCACGCCTTCATTACCGCCGAAGATGCGGAGGGCGCGATGGAACAGGCGGCGCGACTTGCCGCGCACGTGTCGCCGCCGGCGCCCCGCGATACGGGGACGGAGCTGCCGCCCGCCGGCGGGCGCAATCCCGCCAACGGCGGCGGCGAGGCCGCGCGACACGACGAGCGCACGCGCTTCGAGGCGCTGCGCGACCTCGTGCCCTCGCTGAACAATCGCGTGCTGCGGCATTAGGCAATCGGAGGCAGGCAATCGGCAATC
>DATGJU010000002.1:0-2292 GCA_035295045.1 Chthonomonadaceae bacterium | reverse complement strand
ACAAGGGCGACTACGTCTATTTCGCGAGCAGCCGGAGCTTCCACCCGGACTACGACGATACCGGATCGAGCTGGATCTACCGCGGCACCGAGGTCCTGATCGCCATGCCACTCCGGTCCGACATCGCCTCGCCCTACCTGCCCAAGCTGGAGGCCGAGCCGATCGCGCCGGGGACGGGAGCGGCGGCAGCTGGCAGCGCGGCGGCGGGGTCGGTCTGGTTGGGTGGGGCTTATAGGACGTATATGACCTATAGCTCCTATAAGACTCATATGCCCGCAGGTATAGTGGCGACCACCGACCAGACCACCGCCGCAACCGCCGCGCCCACGGCCGACGATCCGGTCTCGGGCGACTGGAAGGGCACGGGCGGCACGGTGAACTTCACGCTGCACCTGACTCTCGGCGCGAACAACGCCGTCTCCGGCAACATCGAGTCGGACCAGGGCGCGGGCAATGTGAACGGAACCTACGATCCCACCAAGAAGGAGATCAGCCTCACCGTCGTGATCCCGAACGGCCCCATGATCACGATAAGCGCAAAGATCGACGGCGGGCACATGTCCGGCACGGTCACCGTGATGGGTCAGGCCATTCCGCTCCAGGCCGACCGGGTCGGCGGCGCGCCTGCGAGCGGCGGCGGAAAGCCCGGCGGATCGACGGCCGCCGCCAAACCCGTCACGGTCACTGTGGACTTCGATGGGCTGGAGGCGCGCGAGATCCAGCTTCCGGTGAAGGCGGGCCGGTTCGCCGCGCTGGCGGTCAACGATCGAAACCAGCTCATCTTGGTGCGTATCTCCAGCGCCGGCGCGGACGGCGACACCGGAATCAAGCTGTTCGACATCAACGACGAGAAGCGGCAGGAGCAGACGATCGCGTCCGGCGCGACCAGCATGGACATCTCGCCGGACGGCAAGAAGCTGCTCATCGTGCGCGGCACGTCTGCGACGGTGCAGGACGCCGTTGTCGGCGCGGCCGGCGAGGCGGTGGCAAACAGCGGCATGATCACGACGATCGACCCGCGCGCCGAGTGGCGGCAGCTTTTCGACGATGCCTGGCGGATCGAGCGGGACTACTTCTACGATCCCAACATGCACGGAGTCGACTGGAAGGCGGTCCACGACCAGTACGCGAAGATGCTCGCCGCCTGCGCCAATCGGGACGACGTGAGCTACGTCATCGGCGAGATGATCTCGGAGCTGAACGTCGGGCACGCCTACTATAGCGGCGGCGACGTGCCTCCGGAGCCCGCCGTATCCGTGGGGATGCTAGGCGCGGACTACACGCTGCAAGACGGCGCGTACCGCATCTCGCACATCTATTCCGGCGCAGCCTGGGACGCCGACGCGCGCGGGCCGCTCTCCCAGCCCGGCGTCAAGGTCAAGCCGGGCGACTACCTGCTGGCCGTGAACGGAACGCCGGTCGATCCGGCGCAGGATCCCTGGGCGCCCTTCGTCGGGCTGGCAAACCGCGTGGTCTCGATCACGGTGAGCGATAAGCCGAAGCTGGACAAGAGCGCCCGCGAGGTGACGGTCCGGCTAGGCGCGAGCGAGCGGGCGGAGCGGTACCGCGCCTGGATCGAGCATAACCGCGCCTACGTGGCGGAGAAGACGGGCGGGCGCGTGGGCTACATCTACGTGCCGAGCACGGGCATCGACGGCCAGGACGACCTGATCCGGCAGTTCCTGGGCGAGCGAGGCAAGGAGGCGCTGATCATCGACGAGCGGTGGAACTCCGGCGGCCAGATTCCGGACCGATTCGTCGAGCTGCTCAACCGACCGGTAACGAACTACTACGCGCGCCGCGACGGCGCCGATTGGGCCTGGCCGCCGATCTCCCACCAGGGTCCCAAGTGCATGCTGATCAACGGGCTGGCCGGCTCCGGCGGCGACGCCTTCCCCTGGCTCTTCCGCAACGCAAAGCTCGGTAAGCTGATCGGCACGCGCACGTGGGGCGGCCTGGTCGGCCTGTCCGGAAATCCCGGCCTGATCGACGGCGGAAGCGTCACCGTGCCGACGTTTGCCTTCTACAAGCCGAACGGGACCTGGGGAATCGAGGGCCACGGCGTCGACCCGGACATCGAGGTGGTGGACGATCCTGGCAAGATGGCAAACGGAGCGGACCCGCAGCTCGACGCCGCGATCAAGGAGATGCTGACGGAGCTGAAGCAGTCGCCATACGTTCCGCCCAGCCGTCCACCCTACCCGAACCGCAGCGGCATCGGCATTCCGCCGCGGGATCGGTGACCTAACCCCCGGCCCGCCTAACCCCCCGGCCCCCTTCCCGCCTGCGGGA
>DATGJU010000001.1:0-5052 GCA_035295045.1 Chthonomonadaceae bacterium | reverse complement strand
AACGACGATCAGGGCCACGGCACGCACGTCGCCGGCACGATCGCGGAGAGCACCAACAACGGCGAGGGCGTCGCAGGGCTCGCGTTCGAAGCGAAAATCATGCCGCTCAAGGTGCTGAGCGCCTCCGGCAGCGGCCGCACTACGGACATCGCCGAGGCGATCCGCTGGGCGGCGGACCACGGCGCGAACGTTATCAACATGAGCCTGGGCGGCCCGCTTCCCGACAAGCTGATGTCCTCCGCCTGCGAGTACGCGCACAACAAGGGCGTCACCATCGTCTGCGCGGCGGGCAACTCCGGGCGCGAGGGCGTGGGCTATCCCGCCGCCTACAAGGACTGCATCGCCGTCTCGGCCGTCGGGCCGAAGGGCGACCTCAGCTTCTACTCGTCGTGGGGCCGCCAGGTGGCGATCGCCGCGCCGGGCGGCGACAAGCAGGTGGGCGGCGACGCGGGTGGCATCCTCCAGAACACGGTGCTGCCGGACGACAGCGGCGCCATGACCGACGACTACTACGCGTTCCAGGGCACCTCGATGGCTTCGCCGCACGTCGCGGCGGTCGCCGCGATGATCGTCTCGGAGGGCGTCAAGAACCCGGACGACGTGAAGGCGATCCTGGAGAAGTCCGCCGCGAAGAAAGGCCCGAGCGAGAAGTACGGCGCGGGCGTCCTGGATGCCGCCGCGGCCGTCAAGCTCGCCGCGGACGAGCATGACGACGGCCTCGCCCGATTCGCGATGGTGGTCCTGCTGTTCGTCGTCAACTTCGCGATCTTCAACGTCCGCCGCAAGAAGGACCCGTTCGTCAAGTCGCCCTTCTGGGGCACCGCGGCCTTCGCGTTCGGCCTGCTCTTCCCGGACTGGCTCACGGGCCTGCTCGGGCAGTCCTCCGCGTTCAACCTGATCGGGCACAGCGTCCTGATCCCGGCCGCGCTGCTCGTAATGGGCTCGAACGGCCCGCGCGAGCGCCGGCTGCTCGGGCTGATGGCTCTCGGCCTCACCCTGCACGTCGGCTGGGAGTTCCTGCACAACACCATGCCGCTCGGACCGGAGGCCGGCTTCTGGCAGCTTCTGCCGTGGGTGGCCGTAAACCTGATGGTCGGCCTGGGAATGCTGCTATCCGGTCTCACCGCCAGGGAGTGAATGGGCGGTAGCTGGTAGCCGGTAGCTGGTGGCTTATAGCTGGTTCGTTGCTGCTGGGTGCAGGTGGTTGGCCGTAGGTTGCATGGGCGTTGGCTTGGTTCAGCGGCAAGCCGCGCCGATCGGGCGGGTTTCTGGCGTGGGTTTGCCTTGCCGGCGCGTCCGCGGCCCGTGTCTGCCGGCGTACCTTGCTGGCAGATTCCTTGCCGGCTGGCGCATGCCGGCGGTAGAGATGCCGACCCGGGGCTCCGGCGCAGACCGGTTTCGCGCGCGCGCCGGCCTTGGCGGGGCGGTACCGGCGCGGTAGCAGGCCATCGCGAGTGATAATACAGACCTCGCCTGCCGATAATCCATTAACGGCGCGCTCCGTGCCTCGATTGCGAAAACGGCCCTTGACAACGTATCGGGTTATGTGTTATTAAGATAGTAGTCCGTCAATAGCCCCGCGCCGACGCCGGGATTATGCGACGGACAGATCGGTTTCACCCCCAGGTTAGTCGTTCTAAACAGACTCGATCTTCGCGCAGCAGCTGCGCGGGCAGATACACCCCTCCCGCCCGGTGCAAATGCTGCAACTGCCGGCTTTGGCGCCGGCATCAAGAAGGCGCAGGTCCCCGACGGCCGCGCGGTCCAGCCAGATTGTGAGATTGGTTCCGATCGCATCGCGCTCTTTGAGCTCCGATCGGATTTCGAGGCCCGTGCAGGACATGCGCTGCACGGTCTTCGCGCTCTATGGCATTCGACCGCGTGCGTCGTCGACGCGCGCGCAATGAGAAATGCCCGCCTTGCGTTGCACGCCCTCGAGTCAATATCGGAGCATATCGATGAGAAATCGCCTGCCCCTGTACGGGGCATTGCTTGCTCTCACAACCCTTCTAAGCGCCGTTCCACGTGCGGCGATGGCCGGGCCGCAGGACGCCAAGCCGTTCGAGGACGTCAAGCCGGACAGTCCCGCCTATAGCCTTGCCGCCGACCTGCACGATCGCGGCGTGATCGTCGGTTACGCGGACGGCCACTTCGACGGCCAGCGCACGCTCACGCGATACGAGTTCGCGGTCGCGCTGAAACGGGCGCTGGACGCGATACCCGCGAACGGCGGTCCTGCGAGGTCCACCGGAGTTGGCGCGCCGCCTCTCCTCGACCGCACGTCGGTGGACGAGCTGCAGCGGCTCGCCCTCATCTTCCGCGAGGACCTGATCGCGCTCGGCGTCGACGCCCGCGTGGTGTTCGCCAAGCTCCAGCGGCTCTCCAACGCGCTTCCTCCCGCGCGACCGGTCCGGACCGTCGCGCCAGCAGGCGGCCCGAGCGCGCCCGATAGCCGTTCGCCGCAGCACGAATCCGCCGCCCTGGCCGGCTCCAGGCTCCTTCCCGCCAGTCCGAGTCTCTTTGGCGGCGCCGCGGCAGGCATCGGTCGCGATGGATTTGGCCTGCGCACAAGAATCGGCCGCGCGACGGCCACGCTGTTCGGCGGAGCGGTCGGCGCCGGCAGCCAGGCGACGCCGTTCCTCGGCGGCGCGACGGCCACTTCCTACGGAGGCTCGGCCCTTCAGCTCGCGCCCGTGCCCGGGCCGCGCTACGGCGGCGTCGGCGCCGCAACGCCCGCCTTCCTGAACTTCGGCGCCGCGCCGGGACGGCTGTTCGGCATCCAGGGCGACGTTCCGCTATCGCGCAACAGCGCCATCGGCCTTACCTATCTCGACTACAGCAACGCCGATCGCACGGATCCTGCCGGCAGCGTCTCCGCGCTCGTCGCCGGACCCTATTCCGATCTCACACTGTATGGCGCGAGCGTCAAGCTCAATCCGTCGGGACGATTCGCGCTCACCGGCGAAGCCTCGAAAAGCGTCTTCAGCCGCCGGTTCGCAGACGACGGCGACACGGACGATAATAACGCCTATCTCCTGAACTTGAAATACAATGGCGGCTCGGTAACCGGCGCCGCGGGCTACCAGTATTACGATCCTGGATTTGCGGCGCCCGGCTACGTGGGCAACCGCGGCTCCTGGTACAACCCCGCGAACCTGCAGGGCCCCTTCGCCCGCGTGGGAGGAAACATCGACCGTCTGCGCGCCGACGTGGGCCTGGACTACCTGACTGCCGCGAAGAACCGCCCCGGCTTCGGCGGCTTCACGCAGGGAAGCAGCCTGATCCGCGGTCAGGCCGGGGTCGGCTACCGGATATCGAAGCAGTTCGAGCTAACCGCAAGCTACGAGGGCATCCTGTACGATATGTCCGGCGCCATCTCGGCCTCCGGAATGCGCGCCAAGCCGGTGGAGCAGTACATCACCCTGGGCGCCGGCCTCAATCTCTCGGGCAGCACCGTGTTAAAGCTGGCCTATCAGATCGTGAACGTCCAGGATCCGGACAACGGCTTTGGCCTTCCATCGGCGTTTGGCGGCGGCGCCTCCAGCTCCGCCAACACGGCAGTGGTAACTACACAGTTCTCCGTTCATTTTTAGGCCGCTTTCCGCTGCCGTCCGAGCCGATGCCGGGACCGGCTTCGCGAGGGGGCCCGCGGCCGTACGCCCCTCCCGGGCGTAGGCCCCGCGCCGCGCCGTAACCATCTCGGCATCGACGCCATTGGTTCATCACAAGCTCCAAACCCCGGGCCCCAGGTCCCAATCACTGGGTGCCCATGCACTCCTTCAGAAACGCGGCGCTCTGTGGCAGGAAGTCGGCGGCGGGGCCGGTGAGGCCGCACTCGTAGGCCATATACCCGGTAAAACCGATCTCGCGCAGCGCCGCCATGATCGCCCGGAAGTCGATGTCGCCCGATCCCGGCTCCTTTCGCGTATTGTCGGCCAGATGGACGTGACCGACGCAGTCCGCGATCTCGCGCAGTGTTCGCGGGCTGTCCGTCTCCTCGATGTGCATGTGGAACACGTCGGACATGAGCCGTACGCCGGGGCTATTGAGCGCGCGCACGATCTCCGCGCCGTCGGCCTGGCGGGGCAGCGCGTTGGATTCGTAGCGGTTCAGCGGCTCCAGCAGGATCGCGACACCCGCCTGCTCCGCGTGGGGCGCCAGGCCGTGCAGCATCGCCAGGAGCAGTTCCTTCTCGATCTGGGCTCGCGTCTTCCACGGCGAGAGGTCCGGTACGCGCTCGTTGTTGTTGAAGATCGGGACCGTGATTGGCCCGACCGCGCCCAACTCGGCGGCGTAGTCCAGGTGGCGCTTCAGCGCGTCCGCGCATGCCTGGCGGCGCTTCGGGTCCGCGTGGACGAGCTCAGCCGGACAGCCGCCGCAGATCGACGAAGCCCGCACCGGGCTGTCGCGCAGCGCGGCCTTGCGCTCGGCGACGCCTTCGGCCGTGTTGAGCGCATGCCCATTCAGCTCGACCCCCTCAAAACCGTAGGCCTCCAGGTTGCGCAGCTTTTCTGCAAAGCTGCTCCCCGGCACGAGCCCCTCCTGGCACGAAAGTTTCACTGTCGTCTGTCCCCCGATCATCATAGTCCGGACGCCACCTGCGGCACCGCCCCCATCGCCCGTCTGTTCGCCCTGCGGTCGCCGATACCCTCTAATGCACGGCAATCGGGGTGGGGCGTGGCCAATACAAAAAGAAGCCAAAATATTTCTACATAAACTCACGATGCGGGCAGGACGCCAGCGGACGAACGGCGAATCGTCGTGCGAGCTCAAATCATATTGACGGGCGGGCACGCCCCGCCCGTCGCCGGAGGGATACTATGGGAACCGAGGCCGCATCGCGACCGCACGCGGAGCGCATTCGCAGCGATATTGCGGAGATACGCGCCGAGCTGGTCAAGACGCTCGCCGGGCTGACGGCCGCCGACCTGGACTGGTCGCCGCGGCCGGACCTGAAGATGAAGTCGTTCAAGCAGATCCTTCAGGAGGTCGGCACGATGGAGAAGGTCACGCGCCACATGGCGAGCCGCCAGGAGGTGCTCGATTGGGGCG